>JAPYWY010000010.1 GCA_028276125.1 Pseudothermotoga sp. | reverse complement strand
CCCCGGAATACGTTGAGAAGGTAACAGGCGTTCCCAAAGAGAAAATCATAGAGGCCGCTCGACTCTATGGTTCGGCCGAAAAGGCAGCCATCGTTTACTCGATGGGTATAACACAACACGAGCACGGTACGGACAACGTTTTGGCGATTGCGAACCTGGCCATGGCCACCGGCAATCTGGGTAAGATAGGGGCTGGAGTCAACCCATTGAGAGGTCAGAACAACGTGCAAGGTGCTTGTGACATGGGAGCACTTCCGGATGTACTTTCCGGATACCAGAAGGTCACAGACTCTGCTGTAATCGAGAAATTCGAAAAGGCTTGGGGCACGAAAATCCCCGCGAAGGTCGGCTTGACCGTCGTCGAAATGTTCCACGCCGCGCTGGATGGAAAGATCAAAGCGATGGTGATCATGGGTGAGAACCCAAGGCTTTCAGATCCGGACGCAACCGTTGTTGAAGAAGCCCTGAAGAGCCTCGAATTCTTCGTCTCTTTGGACATGTTCATAAACGAGACGAACAAGCACGCGCATGTCATCCTGCCGTCTGCCTCCTTCCTCGAGAAGGAAGGAACCTTCACGAATACAGAAAGACGCGTGCAAATGGTTCGAAAGGCATTCGAACCAATCGGTGAAAGCAAACCAGACTGGTGGATCATATGCCAGTTGTCGAAGAGACTCGGTTACGAGATGAATTACAATGGTCCTGCTGAGGTTATGGAAGAGATCAGGTCTCTCACTCCAATCTACGGAGGAATAACTTACGAGAGGATCAAGGAAAGGGGTCTACAGTGGCCATGCAGGACACTCGAAGATCCAGGTACACCCATACTTCACACGGTTAAATTCAACACACCAGACGGCCTTGGCAGATTCCATGTCGTTGAATATCGAGATTCACCCGAACTCCCAGACGATGAGTATCCGTTCTACTTGACCACTGGAAGGTTGCTTTTCCACTTCCACACCGGTACCATGACCAGAAGGAGCACGATCGCCAAATACATCAACGAACCGTACTTGGAGATTAATCCACTCGATGCACAGGAAATGGGTATCAAGGATGGAGATGAGGTCTACGTTGTCTCAAGAAGAGGAAGAGTGAAAGGAAAGGCCAAGATAACTGAGAAGGTTCCACCGAAGACCATCTTCAGCACGTTCCACTTCTACGAAACACCCATCAACGAATTAACCTTGGGTGAGCCTTTGGATCCAATCGCGAAGATACCCAATTTCAAAGTGACCGCGGTCAGGGTGGAGAAAGCGTGAAGGCAATCATCTTGAATGGTGGCAGTTCTTCGAGGTTCGGAGAAGACAAGAGCAGATATCCCATCGGTTCAAAACCGATGATTGAACACATCTACGAAAAGCTGAAGAGCGTTTTCGACGACGTCGTACTCGTTGGCAGACCATACAAAAACTTTCCGCACATCGTTGACGTGTACAAGGCAGGACCCGTTGGAGGAGTTCTGACCGCCCTGGAAGTGCTCGAAGACGATCTGTTTGTCGTTGGTTGCGATATGCCCTTTTTGATGCCCACCGTTGTTCTCAGAATGCTAAACTTCTTCAAAGATGTCGATGCTGTCGTCGCGAAGCTCGATGACGGCATTCACCCTTTACACGCTTTCTACTCTGAGTCCATGAAAATCTACTTTAGTTATTCTATCGAGTATGGAAATGCATCCTTTCGAGATGCGTTTGAGCAATGCAACGTCCTGTACTTGACAAAAGAAGTCTTCCAAGATATCCATGACTGGCAGAAAAGTTTCGTGAACATAAACACAAAATCGGATCTAAAGGTCTACGAGGTGAAATAGTGTACAAGACAGCTTACAAGATCAGCGTTGACGGTAAATGTCAGAATTTCCAAGATTATCTTATAGAAGACAGAACAATCACACTGTACGTGGACGGCAAATTCTTTGAGCAGTTTCACTGTCTCCCGGAAGACTTGGAAGAACTTGCGTTGGGGAATCTTCTTTACAAAGGTATCAAACCGATTAGATGGGACTTCTATCAAGACGATGATCAAGTGTACTTAAAGCTCCACGTTTTCGAAAAGGTCAGTCCACAACCGTTGCGAAACACAAATTGCGTGTCCGCAAAGGTTATTATCCAGGCCATGAACGACATGTTACAAGACCCCCTCCACACGATGAGTGGGGCGGTGCACATCGCGGGGCTCTACACGAACGAAGGTGAAAGATTGGTGAGGTTCGAGGATGTAGGGAGACACAACGCCGTGGACAAGGTTATAGGTTGGCTCGCCAAGAACGCGATTGACCCATCCTACAAGATCTTGCTCTGCAGCGGGAGGTTACCGCTTGAAATGGCGCTCAAATCCGTTCTGGCAGGCGTGGAGATTCTTGCTTCGAAGGCACCTGTCATGGCGAGCGCTATCGATTTTTCAGAGCGTTTCAACCTCACACTCATAGGGTTCGTCAGGGAAAACAGATTGAACGTCTACACTCATCCTCAAAGGATAAAGGAGGTGCGACTGTGAAGTCCCCACAAGAGGTTCAAAAACTCATCGTTGAGGAGGTTTCAGTGAAGAAGGCGAAACTCGGTCTCTTGCCGATGGCGCTCTTGGCCATCCTCGCGGGTATGTACATCGGTTTTGGTGGCATCATGGCACTCACCGCCATGACACAAGTCGAGCCCTACGGACTGAAGAAGGTCCTCGGTGGAGCGGTGTTCACCGTGGGACTCATGCTCGTGGTCATAGCCGGCGCAGAGCTGTTCACTGGTAACGTGTTGATGTTGACATCTGTTTATGCCAAGAAGATTACACTCAAGCAAATGCTTAGAAACTGGATCGTTGTTTACGTGTTCAACTTGATCGGCTCACTCTTGATAGCCTGGATGCTTGTCCAAACAGGTCTGTGGGGTAGCAACGAAGCCATCAACGACTTTGGAAAAACCGCGGTTGCCGTGGCAAACGCGAAGGCATCGCTCACCTTCGGTCAGGCGTTCTTCCGAGGAATGCTCTGCAACATTTTGGTTGACTTGGCCGTCATACTCGCACTCGCTGCGGACAGTGTTGAAGGTAAGATTCTTGGCATATTCTTCCCCATCATGACCTTCGTTGCGATAGGCTTCGAGCACAGTGTAGCGAACATGTCTCTGATTCCAATCGGCCTCCTCGTAAAGGCAGCCTCTAATTACGGTCCAGAGACACTCAACTGGATGAACTTCTGGAAGAACATTTTCGCTGCCACGTTGGGGAACATCGTTGGACCTGGCATCTTTCTGACGGTCTTTTATTATTTGAGTTATTATAGACCGTTGCAGTCTCAAGCTAAGAATTGATCCTCTTTCATACACTCGTATGAACCGAGCCGCACATTTCATCGTGCGGCTCGGATTGTTTTAGACATACTCGACTTCTAACTCGTCTCAGAACAATCTCTGGCTTGCCCTTGGACCTGGAGTCTTATCGTACGCCTCGACGGGCCAGAATCTGTACACGTATTCGTACCTATCCGTCCTAACACTCGGATCCCTGGGCACGTGGAAGAGATCGTGCACCGCCGTGACGTACCTGTAGAAATCACTGCCCCTCGGCACCAGTTCAACGACCACGTTGAACATGACGCTGTAACCACTCATCTGGTCGTAGAAGAGTAGTGTCGCTCGCGGATCCTTCAGAACATTCTTGTAACTTCTCTTGTAGAACATCTCTATGCTGGAGAGAACAGTTCTGTCGAAGATGTCTGGATTTTCGTAAAGCTCCAGAAGGAAATTCACCCTTTCTCTGAACGTTTCGTTGACGCCCTTCTGTTTTGCAAGGTCTATGAGTTCCATCGCTTTGCTTGCGAGCCTCGCAAGGTGCTCTTCTTTCGGCACCAGGCCAAGGCCTTTGATGCAACTGTTGATGGGAAACTCTTCCTCGTCTGAAAACGTCGACATGACTACGGTGTGTGGTGAGAAGTTGGGAACATTCTTCTCCAAACCGAGAAAGATCTTCAAGCTCTTTGCTCGAGTCTGGATCTGCCAGTTGAAAAACGTTTCGTCCAGCTCGTGCAGTCTGTAAACTTTTTCCTGTCCCCGAACCGTTAATTGGACCGTACCGTTTTCGATCCTCACACTACTCCCTCCTGTTGGAGATCTTCGGATTCAGTATCCTCTCGCTTGCCACACCCAGAGACATGATGGAAAAAGAAGCCAAGAATATGGCCAATCCTGGGAATAGTATCCACCACCAAGCGCCGAGAACGAGCGCGTTGCAAGTCCTCGCCAAGCTGAGCATCTTTCCCCAAGACACGACGCGCGGATCGGAAAAACCCAAGAACGATAGACCTGCCTCCGCGAGCATTGCGCCGGCGGCTGAAAACGCAGCGTTCACAACCAGCACCGAATAGGAAGCAGGTAAGAGATGTTTCTTCAAGATGTACCACTTACTCGCTCCGGCACAGATGGCAGCCTCAACGTAGCCTCTCCTCTTCTCGGAGAGCACGATCGCACGTACGACCCTTGAGATACCCGCCCAACCAAAAACGACGAGCACAAACACGAGCGTCCAAAAACTGCTCCCGAGGTACGTCATGATCATGATCATGATGGGTAAACCAGGCAACACCATCACGAAGTCGACGATCCTCATGATCAAGACGTCCACTCCCCTACCGAAGGTCGCGGCAGAAACACCGAGAAAACCTCCTATGACAGTAACTCCAACTGCAGTGATTGCACCAACGGTGAGAGACGTTCTGGCACCGTAGACGATCTGGCTGAAGATGTCCACACCGTACCAATCTGTACCCATGAGATGCTGACGCGAAGGTGGCTGCAACCTTCGGCCCCTCTGGGTGATGTCGTAAGGATCGTAGGGGGCAATCAAAGGAGCAAAGATCGCAAAGAAAACCATCACACAGAGAATCGCAAAACCAACCGTGCCCTCAAAGGATTTGAACAGTTCGCGGAAAAAGTTCGGTTTTCGTCTCTTCATTCGAACCTCACCCTCGGATCGAAAGCCGCCTGGAGCACATCGGCAAGGAAGTTCGCAACTATGACCGAAACGATCGTTATGATGATCGTTGCCTGCAAGAGTGGGTAATCTGAGTTTCTCGAAGCTTCCAGCACAAGAAGGCCCATACCTTTCCACGAAAAGATGGTTTCTATCAGCACGGCTCCACCGAGCATTCCCGCAATGCGCAGTGTGAGCATCGAGAAGAGAGGTCCAAGGGCATTTCTCAAGATGTGCCTCTTTCTTATCTGCCTTTCAGTCAATCCCTTCGCCTTCGCCGTCACAATGAATTCCTCGTTCAGGATCGAGATCACCATGTTTCGCACGTACACCGCAAAGCCAGGCACATTGACGACGAAGATGACAAGCCAAGGCAAGAACGCGTGTCTCAACAAACTGATGAAGCTTGAAAAGCCCCTCGCTGAAGGATCGATCATTCCCTGAAGCGGGAACCAGCCAAGCTTGAAGGAAAACAACAGAACGAGCAAGAGCGCAAACCAAAAGGTTGGAACCGAATGGAGTGCGAACGCTACGTAACGGACCAACTTGTCGACGAAAGAATTCCTCTTGCAACCGATGTACACACCTAAATTCAGCGAAGCGATCATGCCTAGAATCGTTGGTACCGCCGTGAGAAGAAGGGTCCACGGAAGTCTTTCCAAAACCACACCCACGACGCGTCTGTTGTAGGTGTAGGAAACACCGAGATCACCCTTGAAAAATTGTTTCAAAAAGCTCAGATACTGTATCAAGACTGGTTTGTCCAAACCGAAGGCGGCCTTTATCTCCTGTTTGACTTCCTCTGAGATCCTGGGATCGCCATAGAAACGCTCTGCCGGATCTCCCGGCAGAGCCCTTATGAGTACGAAACTGACCGTGACCGCCACGAGGATGGTCAAGAGCATCTGGATTATTCTCTTGACGAGGTACGAAAAACTCATCGGATCACCTTGCAGGCTTCAACGATTTCAAAGTCTCGACGTTCATCGCACCCTCGGTTGGAGAAACAATCCAACCTGTGAAGTTCTTCACGCTGTAAGCCTCGATGTCCACCGGTACGAGCAGTGGCACAACGGGGACAACTTCGGCGAGCAACTTTTGCAACTTCGAGAAAGCTTCGACTCGGTCCTTCTCGGAGAACGCCATCCATATCGCCTGGAGGGCTTCGTCCAGCTCTGGAATGTTCACCCCACCGTAGTTGAATCCAACCACTTGACCATCCTTCATCTCACCTCTGGAAGAGTGCAGATGGTAGAACACCATCTCCGGATGGCTTCCCAAGCTGTAAGAGTACAAAGCGAGATCGAAATCCGCCTTCTTCAGCTTGGTGGTGAGACCTTCTGGACCTTGCACATCGAGTTCAACTTGAATGCCCACGTTCTTCAGATAGAGTTTTATGTATTCTGCCATGTCCATGGCTTTCCTGTCCGAAGACACCAAGAGCGTCAGCTTTTTGCCATCGTAATTGCTCTTTTTCAAAAGTTCCTTCGCCATGGAAACGTTCTGCTGAACAAGTCCTACGCTCTCATCGTACACCGCTTTGGCCCTCTTTGGGATCAAACCGAGCGATGCAACGTCTGCGAGCCCACTGTAGACCCTTTCGACCAGTTCCTTGTAGTTCAGTGCGTACAATACGGCCTTTCTGAAGTTCACATCGTTCATGGGTGATTTTCTGTGGTTGAACAACATCACGTTCACGACCCCACCCTCGATGAGTGCTACCTTGACGTTCGGGTACTTGTTCGGATTCTCCATGACCTGCTTTGCGAGCTCGGGATCGAGATTCCAGAAGAGATAGTCGTAATCACCCTTCACGAGGCCGAGGAATCCCATCGTCTCGTCCTGAACGATGTGAAGCACCATGCTGTCCAGTGCTTGTGGAGCGTCGGGATGATCCTTGAAGAACTTCATGACGACACTCTGTGGTGTGAGTTTTTCAAACATGAGCACACCACTGCCGATGGGCTTTTCGATGTTCGGAAACTCGAGTGGCTTTTCGACCTTCTCCCACACTGCCTTTGGAATTATAGGTATCGCCATGGGTGCGAAGGACAACATCGACACGTTCATCGTTCTGAACTTGAGCTTGACGGTCTTCTCATCGATCTTCTCAGCGCCCGTGAAATAAGCCAAGATGGGACCCAACGGCAACCTCTTTTGAAGTATGTAGTTGAACGAGAACACCACATCGTCGGCAGTCACAAGAGAACCATCGTGAAACTTCCGATCCCTCAGCTTGAGGATCAGGCTGTTGTTGGAAAAGTCAACTTGAAAGTCTTCTGCGAGCGCACCGACGATTTGTCCCGATCGCTCTGTGAGCAAGGTTTCGTAGAGATAACCCACCACGATACGTTCGGCGGAGGATTTCACCAAGAAAGGATTCAGAGATCTCACTTCTCCAAGGACAGCGACGTTCAGTTGCGAGGAAAAAACAAACGTGGAAATCAGAACAGTCAGAGCGAGAAAAAGAAATCTCCTCACTGCGCATCCCTCCTCGATATTTGTTTGCTATTATTATACATGGAGGTGTTTAGCTTTGCAAACCGAATGGCTCGGCAAAATGGCTTTTCTGGCACACACCGATTCTGGAAGGCAAGTCTTGATGGATGCGAAGAAAGAAAGTGGAGGACTTTCGGCCGGTCCAAGCCCAATGGAACTCGTGCTTGTCGCACTCACAGGTTGTACTGGAATGGACGTCGTCTCGATCCTCTCGAAGATGAAAGTGCTCGATGAGGTCGAAAGCTTCAGGATGGAAGTTTCTTCCGAACGCGCCCAGGATCATCCAAAGGTCTACACCAAGATTCATCTCAAGTACATCTTCAAGTTCAAGAATCAGCCTTTCAAGGAACAGGTTGAAAAGGCCGTTCAACTGTCGCAGGAAAAGTACTGCAGCGTTGCTGGGATGCTGAAGAAAGCTGCTGAGCTGACCTACGAGATCGTCTACGAGTAGGTGGTGCGATGTTCCTGAAGAGTTTCACCTTTCAGGATATCGTCATCGAGATCGTGCAGGACGACATCACCAAGCAGAACACCGAAGCAATCGTGAACGCCGCCAATTCCCACTTGAAACACGGTGGAGGTGTCGCGGCAGCCATCGTGCGCACAGGAGGAGAAGAGATTCAAAGAGAAAGCGACGAGTACGTGAAGGCGCATGGGCCAGTTCCCGTATCGCAAGTCGCCGTGACGAAGGCTGGAAGACTGAGGGCGAAGTACGTGTTGCACGTCGTCGGACCACGTTGGGGCGAAGGAAATGAGCACGAAAAGCTTTACAAGGCGGTGCAAAACGTTCTCAGGAAGGCTGAAGAGCTAACGCTCAGTTCGATCAGCATTCCAGCGATAAGCAGTGGTATCTTCAATTTTCCAAAGGATCAGTGCGCGGAGGTTTTCTGCAGAGCCATTAGAGATTTTCTCGAAGAGCACCCGAACACGCCTTTGAAGCTCGTAAGACTTTGCAACATAGACGAAGAAACAAGCAAGATTTTCTTGGCTGTTTTCGAGAAGAACTGGAGGTGAGAGGGTGCACGAGGAAGAAAAGGAAACAGTGAAACTCTCGATGGAGCAACTCATAATCCTTTTCTTCAACACCATCGCGGCGCGTTGCTGGGCAAGGCTCGGTCTCACGAGGGACGAGTACGGAGAGATGAGACAAGATTTGAGAGAAGCACGGCTGGGCATCGACGTGCTGGACGCCGTGCTCAGGGTGATTGAGGACGAACTGGACGATGAAATCAAGAGGGAACTCGAAGGCGTTGTCGCAAACTTGAAACTGAACTACGTCAATCAATACAGCAAATCGAAAGAGGCGAAAACATGAAGAAGGCGGGCATCGTTGGACTTCCAAACAGTGGAAAATCGACCCTCTTCAACGCGCTCACGAACCAGAATGTTCCCACAGAGAAGTATCCCTTCTGCACGATAGATCCGAACGTGGGCGTGCTCATCGTCGAGGATGAGAGACTCAACAAGCTCGCACAGATGGAAGGTTCGAAGGACAAAGTTCACCCGTTCTTCCACATCGTTGACATCGCAGGCCTTGTCAAAGGTGCGAGCAAAGGCGAAGGTTTGGGAAACCAGTTCTTAGACCACATAAGCAAGGTTGACATGATATTCCACGTCGTGAGATGTTTCAAGATCGACGATGTCTCTCATCCCATGGGTAGTGTTGATCCTGCAAGGGACATCGAAATCGTAGAGATCGAGCTGATGTTGAAGGACCTCGAGACGGTGAACAAGAGGATCGAAAAGATCGCAAAGCAGGCGAAGGCAGGTGACGATGAAGCACGCTTTGAGCTGCATTTTCTTGAACGCTTGAAGGCTCATCTGGAATCCGGAAGATCCGCAAGGACTGTAGAAAGAAACGAGAAAGAACAGATTATCCTCGATTCACTCTTCTTGCTCTCAGAAAAACCCGTCATCTACGTTGCGAACGTGGATGAGTGGGGCTTGGAGCAAGGATTGGACAAGATCGTCGAGAAGATGGCGAAGGAAAGATCCTCCGAAGTTATCGTTGTGAACGCGGAGATAGAGTGCGAAGTGAGAGAACTTCCTTTTCAGGAAGCGAGGGAGTTGCTCTCGGCTTACGGCTTCGAGGAGAATCTCAAAAAGAGGTTTCTCGATCACATCAAGCGAGCCCTCAAGCTCATCTGCTTCCTCACGGCGACCAAGAACGAGGCGAGGAGCTGGTTGATTCCGGAAGGAACCACGGCGTACGACGCTGCCGGCTTGATACATTCGGACATCCAAAAGGGCTTCATCAAGGCTGAGGTCATCGCCTTTGAGGATCTGCTTCGTTACTCTTCGTTCAAGGAAGCACGCGAAGCGGGAGCCGTGAAAGCCCACGGCAAAGACTACGTGATCAAGGAGGGAGACGTTGTCCATTTTCTCTTCCATGCTTGATCTGTTGAAGAACACTCCACTCGTCGCAACGGTGCTCTCTTTCTTGGTCGCTCAGCTCATAAAGATCGTCACCCATCGCAGTTTGAAAGCCTTCAAGAAGTATGGTGGGATGCCTTCGGGTCATGCCGCAGCGATGTCTGGGCTGGCCTTCACACTCGGTAGGTGCCTCGGTTACGCTTCACCCATCACCGCGGTCGCGGTTGCCCTGCTCATGGTCGTGGTTTCGGATGCCGTCAATCTGAGACCGTACGTTCGTGAAGATCTCGGTCACACTTGGCTTGAAGCCTTCGCCGGCATCGGTGTTGGTTTCTTAGTGTCACACCTCTTGCCCGCAAGGATTCCGCTCTGGTGAAGGAGGATAAACATGCCCGCGAAGCTCTCCTCCGCAACACTGGTGGGATTGAACGTCTCTTTGGTCGAGGTTGAGGTCGATATAGACAGAAAGAGCGTGATACACGATGTGGACATCGTCGGTCTGGGGGACACGGCCGTCAAAGAGAGCAAAAAGAGGATCAAGAGCGCGCTGAAGAACTCAGGTTTCGACTTTCCTCACGGTAAGATCGTGGTGAATTTGGCACCCGCTGATCTGAAAAAAGAGGGATCTCTGCTTGATCTTCCAATAGCTCTTGGTGTCCTTCAAGCCTGCGGACACTTGAACAAGTGCGATTTTCTGTGCGTGGGTGAATTGTCTCTGGACGGACACATCAGGAAGGTCAAAGGTGTTCTCACGATCCTCGCACAACTTTCTAAAGAAAACTTTTCGAAACCGATCGTCGTTCCGAAAGAGAACGAGGCAGAAGCCAAGATGGTGAAGAACCTCAACGTGTTCTGTTTCGATCATGTGAAACAACTCGTAGAGTTCATCAACGGGCTGGTCAAGTACGAACCTGTGAAGTTTGAAGGTTTACCACCCTTCTCCTACGACGAAGAAATCGATTTTGCCGATGTGAAGGGTCAAACGCTGGCGAAGAGGGCGCTCGAGGTTGCGGCCGCCGGGGCACACAACGTTCTCATGAAGGGAAGCCCCGGTGCAGGAAAAACGATGCTCGCCAGACGCATCTGCACCATTCTTCCACCGCTCCTTGATGAGGAGGCCTTGGAAGTGCTGACGATCTACAGCGCCGTTGGCCAGGCAGACATGAAGAAACTCTCGAGACCCTTCCGCGCCCCGCACCACACGGCTTCAACCGTCGCAATAATAGGTGGAGGAAACGACGCAAGACCGGGGGAGATCAGCTTGGCTCATAACGGCGTGTTGTTCTTGGACGAATTCCCCGAGTTCCGACGTGATGTCATAGAAGCGCTCAGGCAACCTCTGGAAGAGGGTTTCGTCACAGTCGCGAGGGCGAAGACGACGGTGAGCTATCCTGCCAGGTTCATGCTCGTTGCCGCGATGAATCCTTGTCCGTGTGGAAACTACGGTGATCCGAAAGCGGTGTGCAACTGTTCGCCCTACGACATCATCAGGTACAACAAGAAGGTCTCCGGTCCCATACTCGACAGGATAGACATACTCGTCCATCTTCCAAGGCTCGAACCTGAAGAATATTTTTCGAAGAACTCCTCAGAGAAGAGTGAGAGGATCCGAGAAAGAGTGGTCAAAGCCAGAGAGATCCAAAAGAGAAGGTACAGAGAAATCGGCATTTCTACCAACTCACAGTTGAACACGAAACTCATCAAGAGATTCATTCAGCTCGATGAGAAGACCGAGGAACTGTTGAAACTCACGGTGTCCAGGTACAACCTATCCGCAAGATCCATCGACAAGATACTCAAGGTGGCGAGAACAATAGCGGATCTTGAAAGTTCAGAAGTTTTGAAATACAAGCACGTGGCCGAGGCGATCCAGTACAAGCTCCAGCAGGAATGATATAATCCATTGCGGTGATAGCATGAACTGGATGATAGTTTACTTCACACGTACAGGCAACTGTGAGCGAATCGCCAGGAGGCTCGCGGAGACCACGGGTTATCCCGCGGTACGAATGACCGACGATGTGAACTGGTCGGGCTTCCTCGGTTTCATGAAAGCCGGTTTCTACGCACTCACAGGAAAGCGAACCAAGATCACAGTTGAGGGCAAACTGGAAGCCGATCACATCGTCTTGATCACGCCGATCTGGGCAGGTTCCATCACACCCGCGGCGAAGTCGTTCTTGGATCACTTCGATCCTTCCAAGGTCCTACTCGTGACCGTGTCGGAAGTAACGAAAGCGCAGGATCTGTACAGGTCTTTGAAGAAGAAGTACAACCTTCTGGGTGTTCACGGTTTCAATCGGCAAGTCGACGAGGACCAGGCGATAAAAGAGTTGGCCGAGAAGTTGCAGAGAGTTTGAAGATCTTTTTTGACCCTTGAAAATGTCTTGGACCTGTGGTAAGATCTAAGTTGCACTGTCGACTGGTTGACCCGCTAGCTCAGCAGGCAGAGCACCTGACTTTTAATCAGGGGGTCCTGGGTTCGAGTCCCAGGCGGGTCACCAGGGCGAGAGTGGCGGAACTGGCAGACGCGCTGGACTTAGAATCCAGTGGGCGATGAGTCCGTGTGGGTTCAAGTCCCACCTCTCGCACCAGATTGCGGGCGTAGCTCAGCGGTAGAGCGTCTGCTTGCCAAGCAGAAGGTCGCGGGTTCGAAACCCGTCGCCCGCTCCAAGATAACCCCCCTGCGGTGCAGGGGGTTTTCTTTCGTTGAACGTGGCCGGGCTTGGTGTTAAGACAATTTTCAGGCAATTTCAACGTCGTTTCACCGTGTGTGGAAGATAATCGTTCGTGGAGGGAGTATCACTTTGAACTCCATCAGGATAAAGGGTGCACGCGTGCACAATTTGAAGAGCATCGACGTCGAGATACCCAAGAACACGATCAGTGTCATAACTGGGGTCTCTGGTTCTGGCAAGTCCTCCCTCGCGATGGACACCATCTACGCTGAGGGCCAGCGCAGATACTTGGAATCTCTGTCAGCGTACGCCAGACAGTTCCTTGGAGAATTGAAAAAACCTGACGTGGACAACATAGAAGGTTTATCCCCGGCGATCGCGATAGACCAAAAGAGTGTGTCGCACAACCCACGCTCGACGGTGGGCACCACGACGGAAATATACGACCATCTGAGGGTGCTCTTCGCCAAGATTGGAGAACCCCACTGTCCATCGTGTGGCAGACCAGTTGAGAAGAAGAGTATAGACGAGATCGTCGAAGATGTCTTTTCGAAATTCTCGCAATCCTCACGCATTTACATCCTTTCACCCATCGCTACCGACAAGAAGGGTACGTTCAAGAAAGAATTGCAGAATCTTGCCTCGAAAGGTTTCGTGCGCGTCGAAGTCGACGGACAACTCTTCAGGATAGAGGAAGTTGGAGAACTCGACAAGAACAAACGTCACACGATCAAGCTCGTCGTGGACAGACTCGTTTTGGCTGAAACGGAAAAACACAGAATCGCAGATGACATCGAGATAGCGTTCAGAGAGAGCAACGGATTCGTCGAGATCAGGAACGTTGACACCAACGAAAGCCTCATGTTCAGTGAGCACATGATGTGTCCTGTGTGTGGCATAGGACTTCCCGAGATAAATCCGAAGCTCTTCTCCTTCAACAATCCCTACGGTGCGTGCCCGAACTGTCATGGGCTGGGGTACAACCTCCAGATAGATCCCTCACTCGTGGTCAACGAGAACCTCAGCATAGAAGAAGGTGCGCTTCTTCCTTTCGGTCAAAGCGAGTACTACATGCCCATTCTCAGGAAGATAGTGAGGATGTTTGGTGCGTCGAGTGAAGTGCCTTTCAAGGAACTGCCCACGGTTGTTCAGGAGGCTCTCCTGTACGGATACGCGGACTTCGAAGGAGCGGTGAATTTTCTCGAGAGACGTTACGAGCAAACCGCTTCTGAGGACATCAAGCAGTGGATCGAGAAGAACTTCATCGTTCAAAAGGTGTGTCCCGTGTGCAACGGTAAAAGGTTAAAACCCGAAGCCCTTGCCGTTACCATAAGGGGACTCAACATCATCGATGTGACCAATCTCACGATCGAGAGAGCTCACAACTTCTTCGAAGATTTACAGAACTCGCTCACGGACAGAGAGATCAAGATCGTTGGCGATTTGCTGATCGAGATAAAGAAAAGGCTTCAGTTCATGCTCGATGTGGGACTGGGCTATCTCACGCTCTCAAGGCCTGTGAACACGCTCTCCGGTGGGGAAGCTCAGAGGATCAGGCTCGCTACTCAGATTGGTTCTGGACTCACTGGAGTCACTTACGTTTTGGACGAGCCAACTGTCGGGTTGCACCAAAGGGACAACCTCAGGCTCATAAACACGCTGAAGAAGCTGAAAGACCTTGGAAACACGGTGATCGTTGTCGAACACGATGAAGAGATCATAAGGAGTGCAGACTACATCGTTGACCTTGGTCCTTACGGTGGAGAACGTGGCGGCAAGGTTGTTTTCGCCGGCACGGTGCAGCGCTTGATCGACAACCCGAACGGCTCTCTCACGGGACAATACCTCGCAGGGATCAAGAAGATAGAACATCCTTTGGTGCGTCGTAAAGGCAACGGTAATTTCCTGACGATAGTCGGCGCCAGGCACAACAACTTGAAGAACATAACGGTGAGCTTTCCACTCGGCACTTTCATTTGCGTCACGGGTGTTTCTGGTTCGGGAAAATCTTCTTTGATCATCGACACGCTCTATCCCGCCCTGATGAACGCCATCTACAAGACCAAGCTCCCAGTGGGTGAACACGACAGGATAGAAGGTTTACAGAACGTCGACAAGATCATAGCGATAGATCAATCGCCCATAGGCAGAACCCCAAGGAGCAACCCTGCCACCTACACGAAGGTCTTCGACGATATCAGAGAACTCTTCGCCATGACCCCCGAAGCGAAGGCGAGGGGCTACACCAAGAGTAGGTTCAGCTTCAACTTGAAGGGTGGTAGGTGTGAAGCGTGTCAAGGGCATGGGCTTGTGAAGATCGAGATGCTCTTTCTTCCCGATGTCTACGTGGAATGCGACGTTTGTAAAGGCAGACGTTACAACGAAGAGACCTTGCAGGTGAGATACAGGGGAAAGAACATACACGAAGTGCTCGAAATGTCGGTCGAAGAAGCTTTGGAGTTCTTCAAGAACGTTCCAACGATCTACAGAACCTTGAGCCTCCTCAACGAGGTTGGGCTCGGTTACATAAAACTCGGCCAGCCTGCGACGACACTCTCTGGCGGAGAGGCGCAGAGGATAAAGCTCGCTTCGGAGCTGAGAAAGATCGCGACGGGGAAAACAATCTACATCCTCGACGAACCCACGGTCGGCTTGCACTTCGAAGACGTCAAGAAACTCATTGATGTGTTGCACAGGCTCGTCGACAAGGGAAACACCGTGATAGTGATAGAACACAATTTGGATGTGGTGAAGAACGCCGATTACATCATCGATCTTGGACCGGAGGGTGGAGAGCAAGGTGGCTATGT
The DNA here is from genome assembly GCA_028276125.1 of Pseudothermotoga sp. Lineage (GTDB taxonomy): Bacteria > Thermotogota > Thermotogae > Thermotogales > DSM-5069 > Pseudothermotoga_A. The sequence goes on along the minus strand of JAPYWY010000010.1, from coordinate 1,257 downwards.
GGTCGCCTGTGGTACACCTGAAGAGGTGGCGAAGGTGGAAAGTTCGCACACAGGCAAATTTCTCAGAAAGGTTCTGAACGCGGGGTGATGGTGTGAGAAAGGTCTTTCTGCTTGTTCTTTTGCTGGTCACAGTCTTCGTCTTTGCCTACAATTTTTACTTCGCCAACTTGCATGCGCACACGTCTTATTCGGACGGGGTTGGCACACCCCTAGAGGCCTTCCAACACGCCAGAAGGTACGTGCACGTTCAGGCGATCACCGACCACGCCTACTACTTTGAACAGAAGCTCAATGGCCTGGATAAACTGCTCCTCACAAAAGAACAAGCCATGAAATCCACCAAGATTGGTGAATTCGTCGCACTGTGGGGATTCGAATGGACCGGTGGAGTCGGGCACATAAACGTCTACTGCACGGATGAGTGGGTCAGCAGAAACCAGCTAGATCTGAATGGTCTTTACAGATGGATCGTCGAGAAGAGGGCCTTGGCGCAATTCAACCATCCCATAGCGACTTTTGGGACTTTCAACGAGTTCGAGTACGATCCTCTCGTGGACGATTTCATGAATCTGATAGAAGTTGGAAACGGAAGTTGGAGGGGTAGAACCATAACGGACGAGATGCTCTCAAATTATCAGCTCGCACTGAAAAAGGGCTGGCACCTTGGAGCGACCGCGAACCAAGACAACCACAGGGCAGAGTGGGGCTCTGCAAACGATACCAGAACTGTGTTACTGGCTGAAGAGTTGAGCTTCGAAGCGATAATGGAAGCACTTTGGTCAAGGAGGGTCTACGCCAGTGAGGACAAAAACGCAGAATTGATCTTTGAATGCAACTCTCGTCCAATGGGTTCAGTTTTGTTGAAAGAACGGAGTTTGAACTTCAAGATTGTTCTCAAAGACACTGAGCCATTCGATGAAATCAGATTGATCTCCAAACGTGGAGTAGAGAGAGTCTGGAAAGTGAACGAAAATGAGTTTCAAATCGATCTTGTGCTCGAGCCGAGGCAAATCAACGAATGGTACTACGTGCTCGCTGTCCAACGCGATGGAGATAGGATCGTTTCTTCTCCGATATGGGTGAAGCAATCACTGGTGTACGTCGTCAACGAAAACACCAAAGTTCAGGGCAGGACCGTGGGAGTCTTCTTCGATCTTGTGAACTACTCGTACGACGCGAGTGATGTCAGATTGACCGTCAAGGTTGGAGGGTTAGAGAAAAACTTTGAAGAACGTATCGCAGGAAAGAGCAAAAAGA
>JAPYWY010000209.1 GCA_028276125.1 Pseudothermotoga sp. | reverse complement strand
AAGTAGTGGAGGATATGAGCAAGCAATCAGACGTTGTAGTGGAACAGTTCAACAAGATAATGGGACAGATAAACAACATGGCGAGTCAGATAGAGAGTTTGGCAGCGAGTGCGCAGGAACAGAGTGCGGCTGCAGAAGAGATGAGCAGTGCGATGGACACGGCGACCAAATCGATCACGGTGATAGCGCAGCAGGTGGAAGAGATGACGCAGGCGGTGAGACAGCAGGCGAGTGCGGCACAGAACGTGAGCAGTCTGTCGGAGGAATTGAGTTCGATAGCGGAAAGCTTGGTCGAACAGGTGAGAAAGTTCAAGATGTGAGAATGTTTCTTGAAAATCTGAAGGGGCGCGAGAGCGCCCCTTCTTTCAAAGGGTAAGTCTTCACATGCCCAAATACGCCTTTTTCACCAGATCGCTCTCGAGCAGTTCTTTGCCAGTTCCGTGCGCGACGATCCTACCTGTTTGGAGTACGTAACCTCTGTCGGCCATTTCCAAAGCTTCTTGAACTTTCTGTTCGACCAACAGTATTGTGACACCTTTTTCCTTGTTTATCTGTTTCAGTGTCTCAAGGACCTTGTCCACCATCATGGGCATCAGACCCAAAGACATTTCATCAACGAGCATCAATTTCGGTTCCGCCATGAGCGCTCTGCCGACGGCGAGCATCTGTTGTTCTCCACCGGACAGCGTCTCGGCTTTTTGATTTTCTCTCTCCTTCAGTCTCGGGAAAATTTCGAAGACTTCGTTCAGCAACTTGTTCACCTTCGCCCTATCGTTCAAGGTGTAGGCACCCATGAGCAGGTTGTCCTTGACGGACATCTTGCCGAAGACGTGCCGGCCTTCAGGCACGTGTGCTATGCCCAAGCGGACGATCTCGTGTGCGGACAATTTGTGAATCTGTTTTCCTTCGAACTCTATCTCACCCGAGATAGGTTTCAACAACCCTGAGATCGTCCTCAGGATCGTGGTCTTACCAGCCCCGTTGGAACCCACAATTGCGACGAACTCTGCTTGATTGACCTCGAGAGAAACGTCGAAAACCACAGGAACTCCGTCATAGCCTGTTGTCAAGTTTTTTACTCTTAGCATAGTATCTCTCCCCCAAGTACGCCTTGATGACTTCTTCGTTGTTCGTGACTTCAGCGGGTTCACCTTCCGCGATCTTCTTTCCGGCGCTCAGCACGATCACCCTGTGAGATATGGGCATTATCGCTTCCATGATGTGCTCCACGATCAAGAGCGTTATTCCAGATTTGTTGAGCTTGAGGCACAGCTCCATCGCTTCCTTTATCTCCGATTGGTTCAGACCGGCCATCGCTTCGTCGAGCATGACCATCTTGGGTTTGGTTGCCAGCACACGCGCTATTTCGAGCCTCTTCTTGTCTGCCGTGGTCAGGCTGCCGGCGAGCATGTCCTTCTTCTCCCAAAGGTGTGTCAAATGTAACACTTCGTCTGTTATCCTTTCGGCTTCCTTCCTACTGGAGGATCTCAAGAACGCTCCGGTGAGCACGTTGTCCCTGACGCTCATATCCTTCAGGGGTTTGACGATCTGGAAAGTTCTGGTCAAGCCCATCATCGTTATTTCGTGTGGAGGTTTACCCGTTATCTCTTTTCCTTCGAAGAACACCTTCCCACTGAATGGTTTGTAAAAACCGCTGATGCAATTGAAGAGTGTCGTCTTACCAGCGCCGTTCGGCCCAATGAGGCTGACGATCTCACCCTCGTTCACAGAGAAAGAAACGTTGTCGTTCGCAACGAGGTTACCGAACTTCATCGTGACTCCTTCTACTTCAAGCAGTGCTCTTGCCATAATTGAGCCTCCCTCTGCTGCGCTTTCTCAGAAGTCCAAGTATGCCTCGCGGTTCGAAAAGGACGACGACGACTATCAGAATACCGTAGATCATCAAATCGATGCCCTTTCCCGTCCCACCGAGCAGCGTCCTGGTGTACTCAGAAAGAGGTATGAGTATCGATGCGCCGATGATCGGACCGTACACGTTCCCAAGCCCACCGAGGACCGTCAGCAGAACGATCTTCATCGACACGTCCAAACCGAAGACCATGAATGGATCTATGTAGAGTATGTACTGCGCGTAGACCGTACCGAAGAGGGCTGTGAGCATTGAACTGATGACCATCGCGAGCAGTTTGTAGCGAGCCGTGTTTATCCCGAGTGCCTCGGCGGCTTCGTGGCTTTCTCTTATTGCCTTCAAGTAATAACCCATCTTGTTCCGCTCGATGGCCAAGGTGACGAAAAGAACGAAAACGAAGAGACCGTAGGCGATTAAAACGTACGGGATCTTCGAACGATGGAACTGCATCGCCCAAAAGCTGTCCGAAACGACGGGGATCGAGATGCCCGTAGCACCCTCGACGTAATCCCAGCTCACGAACAGCTGCTTTGTGATCTCGGCGACCGCGAGCGTCGCCACAGCAAAGTAGTGACCCTTCAACCTGAAGCATGGATAACTCACCAAGAAAGCCACAGTGCCTGCGAACAGTGCGCCAAGTATCATTCCGACCCACGGTGAGACGTTGAATTTGTAGAAGAGCACCGTGGAGGTATACGCACCTATCCCGAAGAACGCCGCATGACCGAAGGACGTCTGCCCGGCAAAACCCGTGATGATGTTCCACGCTTCACCGAGGCCTGCAAACATTAGCGTCATCAGCATGACGTGTTGAAAGTTCACGTCCTTGACGACCAAGGGGAGTATCAAAAGAATAACCAGGATCACGAGTAACGGTGTTTTCTTCATCCGCTTTCACCACCCGAATAGCCCTTTGGGCCTGAACTGTAGTACGAGCAAGTATATGAGGAAAGCTATCGCGTACTTGAACTGCGTTCCGAGATAGAAACCGCCGATCGTTTCGGCGAGTCCAATCATGATCCCCGCGTAGAAGGCACCCCATATGTTCCCGAATCCACCCAAGGCTACGATGACGAAGGCTAAAAGTCCATACATGGCGCCCGATTCCGGATAGACGGGGAAGATACCTGAGAGCAAAGTTCCCGCGACACCAACACAGATGCCAGAGAGCGCAAAGGTGAACATGTAGACTTTCTCAGTATCGACACCCATCAGTTCAGCGATCTCTCTGCTCTGCGCTGTTGCCTGAATCGCCTTTCCAAACTTCGTCTTCTTGATGAACAAAGCTACAGCGAACGTCATACCGATGCTTCCGAGTGCTGCAACGAGCTGTGGAAGGCCAACTATCACGTCGAAGATCATCAATTTCTTGCCAGAAAGGATCGATTCTCCAACGAACCTGTAGTTAGGACTCCACAGGAACTGGGCAAAGTTTCGTATGAACAAGCTCAGACCAAAGGTGGCGAGGAGGGCCATCAAACCTGGCGCGTTCAGCACGCGTTTTATGACCAATTTGTAGGTGAGCAAGCCGATCATGGCTGCCACCAAAGCAGCGATGGGGAGTGACACGAGCGGGTCCCATTTCAAAAGGGCGTACAGCCAGAAGACCGTGTACATGGATATCATCATGAAATCGCCGTGTGCGAAGTTTAGGATGTCCATAAGTCCCCAAACGAGTGTCAAACCTACCGCAACGAGGGAGTAAACACTTCCGATCAGCGCGCCTGTAACAACGAGTTGTGCGAGCATGCTCATCCCCTTCCAAACTTTTAAGGGGGGGCCAGCGCCCCCCTCATCATCACCTCTTGTTCCAATCCGGGAACTGTGGTACTGGCTCGTGTGTCTGATATTGTTCCGGCCAGACTGCTTCGTAGATTCCGTTGAAGATCTGCGTCATGACGGACGCCGAGTAG
>JAPYWY010000208.1 GCA_028276125.1 Pseudothermotoga sp. | reverse complement strand
GCGCGATCAGAATCTGTTCAGCAGCTTTTTCAACGAGTCGAGCGTGTTCGTACAGCAGTTTCAAGGGTGATTCCTGTGGAAAGAGTTTTCCAAGGAACCTCGTCATGTCTCACACCTCGCTTCACGTATAGAGCAGATACGCTACGAAGGCTGTCACACCGATGAGCGGTAGCATCTTCAAGACAGCTTTTGAAAGATCCACCTTGAAATAGTTCAGAGTCAAGACCAAGCAAAGATGCACCGGCGACAGAAGCACTCCGAGCACGGAGAAAACGTACACCAAAAGACCAAGTTGTTCGCCCCCCATACCTACGACGACGGGGTACGCTATGCCCAACCCCGCGTGGGTTATGCCCGTCGCCATTCCAGAGAGTAGTGGTAATAGTATCGCAACAAGCTTCGTGCTCAAGCCAAGATTCATCATTTCCAAACTGACACGTTCTCCCAAACCGAAGTCCATCATAGCATGCTTGAACATGAAAACGAGCAAGACGATCGGTACGACATCGAGCCTTCTCAACGTCCGTTTCACTGCTTCAGTTACGTGGTTTCTCCTCAAAAACGCGTAGAAAACGCTCACCAAGAAGAGAGCGAGCCATCCTTCCATTTTGAACAAAAGTATCATGAATCCAACGGAGAGAACCAGAATCAAGGGCCAGAGCTGTTTCCACTCTGAACGGCTCAGCTTGTTGAACCTCGGTAGTTTCAAGCCGTTCAGATAAACCCAGCCTGCCAGGAAAGACACGAAGAACAGTGGCGAGAGCCTCAAAGATACGACACCTATCTTCGTTGAAGTGAGCCCCGCGAGCAGGTACATAGCTGGATAAACCGGCCAGAAGAATTCCAAGCAGTGCCTGAACCAGTAATTGGTCAACAACTTGTCGAGGTTGGACATGCCTTCACCCATGCGATCCACCATTGGAGCCGTGAACATCGCTCCCGCGGGCATGGGCATCAAACCGATCGCCGACGGTATGAACACCACCGCTCCCCTCGATCCATGGAAGAGCTTTTGAACGGACTGCGTCATCCTTTCCCCGTCTTTGGACACGTCCATGACCTCGCCGAGGAAGTATATGAAAAAGATCGCTGGGATCAAGCTCAAGAAGGATTTGTCACGAACGGCGGTCAGAAAAAGTTCCAGACACGCACTTCTCAAGCTACCGTTCATGGCCACGAACACACCGAAACCTGATATCATAGATAACAGCAAGGTTTTGGTGAACCGCTGTATTGTTACTATCAGAACCAAAGAGAGGACGACGGAGACGGTGACCATAAAGCTTCCTCCCGAGCAAGATTCTAATATCCAGACGGGGTGAGCGCGCGTGATCAAAATTAAGAGATTGTATGAGGAAGGCAAAGACTTGTTTGCCGTGAGCGATGAAAGTCCGTTCTATCCGGACGGCAAGGGCGGTCAGCTGGGAGATAGAGGCAGCATCGGACCGGCCAAGGTGCTCTATGTGAAGGAAGTGAACGGCGAAGTCCATCACAAAATCGATAAGCCCATTGAACCAAGAGAGTACGACTTCGAAATCGATCAAGCCAGGCGAAAAGACATCGCCACACAGCACACCGCACAGCACATTCTTTCTGCAGCCTTTCTGAAAATCGCTCAGGCGCAGACTGTGAGTTTTCACATGGGAGAGGAGACGTCCACCATCGATACGGATTTAGCTGTTCTCACAGAGAGGACCGTGGAAGATGTGGAAAAACTCGCGAACGAGGTCGTCAAAAGCTGCGTGGATGTGGAGATCCTCTTAGTTGACAGAGAAGAAGCTGAAAGGCTGAATTTGAGAAAAGCCATCAGCGAGAAGGTGGGGCAGAAGGTCAGAATCGTGAAGATTCAAGATTTTGATCTGTCCGCGTGTGGAGGCTTCCACGTCAAAAACACCGGAGAGATTGGGATCATCAAGATCGTTGATTGGGAGAAAGTCAAGCAGAATCTGACGCGAGTTCATTTCGTCGCCGGCGAAAGGGCCCTCAAGCATTTTCAAGAATGCGTTACTGTGACGAAGAGCCTTCAAAGGACTCTCACTTGCTCTCTGAGGGATCTTCCAACCAGAATTGAAGCTCTAATCGAGAAGATCAAGTCCGTATCTTCCCTTTTGGATCGAATCTCGGAAGAGCACGCTCAGCTGATCGCTGCGAGTCTGCTGAGGAGGAAGATCTTTGGATACGAAGTCGCCTTCTATGAAGGTTTTCCGAGTGTGGCGAAGGCTTTGTTGAAGCAACCCCCTGCCGATCTCTTAGTTTGCAAACTCGAAGAGGAGTTCGCCCTGAGCTCTGACAGAATCGACTGTGGCCAGATCGTTTCAAAGTTGAGATCCATCCTGAACGTCCCGGGTGGTGGAGGAAAGAAGCGAGGCTCGGTCAAGATCAACATGGACATGGAAGAATTTTTGAATCTTCTCGAGAAAGCCTTGGAGGTGGAAAAATGAAGATTTCACTTGCGAAACTTCCAACACCGATTGAGATGCTCACGAGACTCGGCAAACGTTATGAGCGTGAGATATTCGTCAAGAGGGACGACATGACCGAGTTCATCTCGTCCGGTAACAAGATCAGAAAGCTCGAGTTCCTTTTAGCGCAAGCGCTCCGCGAGAAGTGCGACACAGTGTTCACCTGCGGTGGAGAACAGTCGAACCACGCACGCGCCACTGCTCATCTGTGCGTCAAGTTGGGTTTGAAACCAATTTTGTTTCTGAGGGAGAGTCAGCCTGAACAAAGTAACAGCTCAATGAGAAGAATCAGGAGCTTCTTCGCGAGCGATGAGGCAGAGCGAAATTACTTGAAAGAAGTGGTCAACGGGAACCTCTTGATCGACAAACTTCTCAGTGCGGAGATCGTCTTCGTTTCACAACAACAGTACGCAAGGATAGACGAAGTGTTTGAAGAGCACAAGCAAAGGTACGAATCTCAAGGACGTAAGGTTTACGTGATACCGGAAGGAGGTTCAAACGCGCTCGGTGCACTCGGTTACGTGTGGGCTGTGGCCGAGATGACAAGCCAGATCGATCTGTCAGGGCTGGACGCCATCTACTGTGCCGTTGGTAGTGGGGGCACCTATGCAGGTTTGCTCGCGGGCTTGAGGTTCCTTGGTTACGATACGCCCGTCGTGGGCATCAACGTCACCAAGAGGGAGGCAAGTCACTTTGCGGAGAAAGTACTGAGGATCATCGACGAGCTTTCCAACTACGGAATAAGAGTGAAGGTACAACCTGAGGAAATCAAGATCCTGGACGACTTCAGCGGGCCAGCCTACGCGGTCCCGACCGAAGCGGACATCGAATGCATCAAGATGGTCGCGTCCATGGAAGGGCTCGTGCTCGATCCGGTCTACACCGCAAAGACGTTCAGAGGTATGCTGCAGACAAGCAGGAGAGGTCAGAGGATCCTGTTCATCCACACCGGTGGAACCTTTGGCCTGTTCGCGCAGGCGCACAGGTTCGTGGAACCTTGAGAAAGAGCGTTTTCTTGATTCTCATTCCATTGACGTTCTTGCTCGTGTCTTGCATGAACTTGAACAGTTCGGTGGTAAGAGTCGTCCTGCCGAGCGAGCTTTACGTTGGAAAACCTTTCGAGATGAAAGTCGGTGTGGTTGGACCACTTGGTTTCTTACTGAGGAATGTTGAAGTGAAGATCGATGGACGAACCTACACAACGGACGAAACTGGCTATGCGCGTGTGCAGTTCTTCTTTTTTGAGGCAGGTTCCTACAGTGTGGTTTTGACCTACAAAGAGACGAGCGAGGAGGTCTTCTTCGACGTCAAACAAGCTTCTTGGTTGGTCCTTTGTTGGTTCG
>JAPYWY010000009.1 GCA_028276125.1 Pseudothermotoga sp. | reverse complement strand
CTTTCACTCTTGAACACGGCCAAACGAGGCTTCTGTGGTGTGCCCTTCACTTTCTTTCTGATCCTCAGATGTCTCTTGATCCTCTTCAGATTTCGGTCCTCTTTCTTTATCACGTCAAATGCCCCCTTTACGCCTTCTTACCTTCTTTTCTTCTCACCACTTCGTCCTTGTACTTGATGCCTTTACCCGTGTAAACGTTGACTTCTCTGTAGGACCTGATCGTGGCGGCGAACTGTCCGACCTTTTGTTTGTCCGCTCCTCTGACCACGATGATGTTGGGTGAAGGTGTCTCAACGCTTACACCTGTGGGAGCTTCGAGCACCACAGGATGCGTGTAACCCACTTGAAGCGTCAGTTTGTTGCCCTGTGCCTGTGCCCTGTAACCGACCCCGATGATCTCCAGCTGTTTCTCAAAACCTTTCGTCACACCGTTTATCATGTTCCTTATCAGCGACCAATAGGTACCTTGGAACATCTTCAAAACGCGTCTGAATGACCTCCTGATCATTTTCTCCTCGTTCTGCTTAATCCAGATCTTGCCGTCTTCTATTTCAACCTTCACGTACTCGGACAGCTTCTGCGAAAGTGTTCCCTTGGGACCTTTCACCGTTATCGTGTCGGACTCGAGCTGTACGCTGACACCGGCGGGTATGACTATGGGTTTCTTCCCAAGCTTGGACATCTTTTCACCTCCTCACCAGATGTAGGCGATGATTTCTCCACCGACTCCGAGCTCCCTGGCTTCCTTGTCGGTCATGATGCCTTTCGAGGTCGTCAGTATCGCTATACCGAGACCGTTTTTGACTTTCGGTAGCTCGTCTTTCGTAACGTAGATTCTTCTCCCAGGCTTTGATACCCTCACGATCCCGTGAATCACTCTGTCACGGTTTCTCCTCAAACCTTTGTACTTCATGTGTATTCTGAGTATGCCCTGCTTGCCATCCTCGATGTATTTGTAATCTTGAATGAATCCTTCGCGCTTGAGTATCTCGCAGATCGCACGCTTCATGTTCGAGGCTGGCACGTCCACGTATTCTTTGAACGCGACGTTGGCGTTCCTGATTCGCGTGAGCATATCAGCTATCGGGTCGCTCCACATCGTTCTCCCTCCTCTTCACCAACTTGCCTTCTTGACTCCAGGGAGCTTACCTTCCAACGCCATCTTCCTGAAACAGACCCTGCAGAGGCCGAATTCTCTGTACACAGACTTGGCTCTACCACACATGACGCACCTTGTGTATTCACGAACTTTGAACTTCTTTGGTCTCTTCCATCTTTCTATCAAACCTTTCCTCGGCATCCTTTATCTCCTCCTCATTTTCTGAAAGGCAATCCCAGAAGTTCCAACAACCTCTTCGCTTCCCTGTCGCTCTTGGCTGTCGTGACTATGATGATGTCCATGCCCTGTACCCTCGTGGCTTGGTCCGGTGTGATCTCGGGGAAAACGAACTGTTCGCTCAAGCCGAAACTGTAGTTACCCCTTCCATCGAAGGAGTCTGGGTTCAAGCCACGAAAGTCCCTGACTTTCGGTAGAGCGATGTTCGCAAGCTTGTACAGGAAGTTCCACATCCTGAGACCGCGGAGCGTGACCTTCAAACCGATGTTCATCCCTTTCCTTATCTTGAAGTTCGAGATGCTCTTCTTGGCTTTCGTGATCACAGGCCTTTGTCCAGTGATAGCTGCGAGTTCGTTCGAATGTTTCGTGAGTAGATCGGCGTTTCTTGCTCCCTCACCGATCCCCATGTTTATGACTATCTTCTCGAGTTTTGGAACTTGATGGATGTTCTTGTATCCAAATTCTTTCATCAGTATCGGTACTATCTCTTTTTCGTATTTCTCCTTCAAAGGCACATACTGGGCCATCTTTGGATTCCTCCTCACGCTTTATCGATGATCTCGCCGCATTTTTTGCAGAATCTGACCTTCGTGCCGTCTTCCAAGAACTTCACACCGACACGCGTTGGCTTATCGCAACTCGGACACACGATCATGACCTTGCAAGCATAGATCGGAGCTTCTCTCTCTATGATGCCTCCCTCTCTGAGCTGGGGTATGGGTCTTTGGTGCCTCTTGACCATGTTCACGCCCTGTACTACGACCTTGTTCTCCTTCGGTATCACCTTGAGGACCTTGCCTCTCTTGCCCTTATCTTTACCTGAGATGACTTGGACTAGATCGTCGCGTTTTATGCGCATCTTCTTCACCTCTCACAGGACCTCTGGTGCCAGAGACACGATCTTCATGTAACCCTTCTCACGGATCTCCCTGGCCACCGGTCCAAAAACGCGTGTACCCCTTGGCTCGTTGAACTTGTCGAGAACAACGGCGGCATTGTCATCGAACCTTATGTAGGTCCCATCCGGTCTTCTTATTGGCTTCCTCGTCCGAACGATGACCGCCTTGACGACCTCGCCTTTTTTGATCCCAGTGTTCGGTATGACATCCCTGACAGAGCACACGACTATGTCTCCAACCGTACCGTACTTCTTGTGGTGCCCTCCCAAGATCCTGATGACCCTCAAAACCTTCGCACCCGAATTGTCCGCGACGTTGAGATAGGATTCCGTCTGAATCATAACTGCTCACTCTCCTCAACCTCGGGCATTTTTTCAGTCTGATACGCACGCTGGAGTATTTCCACGACCCTCCACCTCTTCGTCTTGCTGAGTGGTCGCGTTTCTTCTATGGCAACGACGTCGCCGACCTTGCACTCGTTGTGCTCGTCGTGTGCGTGGTATTTCTTGGATCGTTCAATGTGTTTCTTGTAAACAGGATGTTCAAACCTTCTTGTCACCTTGACGACCACGGTCTTGTCCATCTTGTCGCTGACCACGACACCTACCAATCTCTTTCTTGGCATCGTCGATTACCTCCTTATTCCAAGTTCTCGTTCGCGGAGTATTGTTTTGATCCTTGCTATGTCTCTCTTCGTTTCCTCTATGAGAGATGTGTTCCTTAGCTGTCCCATGGCATGTTGAAACCTGAGTTCCATGAGCTGTCTCTTCTTCTCTTCCAAAAGTTTCTTCAGTTCATCGTCGGTGTAGTTTCTGATCTCCGTCACCTTCATACGGCTTCACCCCCGAAGGAGGACCTGGAAACTATCTTGGTTGGTATCGGTAACTTGCTTGCGGCGTACTCGAGGGCTTCCTTCGCCGTTTGTTCATCGACACCGGCGATCTCGTATATGATCTTTCCAGGTTTCACCGGACAAACCCAACCTTCCACGTTACCCTTTCCTTTACCCATCCTGGTCTCGGCAGGTTTCTTGGTGTAGGGCTTGTCTGGGAAAACTCTGATCCAAAGTTTTCCACCCTTCTTCAGTACCCTCATGATGGCGATCCTACCAGCCTCTATCTGTTGGGCCGTGATCCAGGATGGGGCTAGTGCCTTCAAACCCCATTCACCGAAGGCGACGGTTGTTCCGCCTTTTGCATCACCTTTGAGTCTTCCTCGCTGCTGCTTTCTGTATTTGACCCTTTTGGGCATCAACATTTCGTTTCCCTCCCTGCTTCAGATCTGCGCGTCACCCTTGTAGATCCAGATCTTGACACCGATGGTGCCGTACTTCGTCTCAGCCCTAGCAGTTCCGTAATCTATAACCGCTCTGACCTTCTGCAGCGGCAACCTACCTCTCAGGTACCATTCTCGTCTTGCGATCTCTGCTCCAGCGAGTCGGCCTGAAACCATCGTCTTTATTCCTACGGCTCCCTTTCGAATCGCGTCCGAAATGGCGCGCTTCATTGCACGCTTGTACGAAGCCCTCTTCTCTATCCTTGTCGCTATGCTTTCGGCGACCAGTTGTGCATCAAGCTCGGGCGTTTTTACTTCTTCTACATTCACAACGACGCGTCTGTTGAGTCTCTTCTCGAGCTCTTCCCTCAACTTACCAATCTCGGCACCTTTCTTGCCTATGATGACGCCGGGCCTCGCAGTTTTGACGATCACAGTGACAGTTTCGTTGTCAGGTCTTTCTATGAAAACCTCACTGATACCGGCCTGGTTGTACATAGATTTGACCAGCTTGCGTATCTCTTCGTCTTCCTTCAGCCACGATGCGTAGTTTTTTTCGTTGAACCAGCGTGCCTGCCATTCCGACGTTACGCCCAGTCTGAATCCTCTCGGATGTACTTTCTGACCCACCGTATCACCTCTCCAAAGTTCAGTCTTTACTCCGCACCACTACAGTGATGTGGCACATTCGCCGCTGAATTATGTCCGCCCTTCCTCTGCCACGCATCCAGATCCTCTTCATTCTTGGACCATCGTCGACAACGCAATGAGAAACGTAAAGGTTCTCCCTGGAGAGCTTGGCGTTGTTCTCGGCATTGGCCACGGCGGACGCCAACACCTTTTCAACGAGGCGTGAAGCCTTCTTTGGTGACATCTGAAGGATCTGGAAAGCTTCGTCGACACTCTTACCTCTGATCGCGTTCACGACACAACGGGCCTTTCTCGGTGATATTCTCACATATCGTGCGATCGCTCGCGCCTCTTTGACCTCCGTTTCTTGTTGTTGTTTATGCTGAACAGATCTTTTGGGTCTCTTGGTTTGGTTTTCAGTAGCCATACGCTGCTCCCTCCTCACTTGACTTGACCCTTGGAGGCAGCCTTCTTCTCGGCATGACCTCCAAACCTTCTGGTGAGAGCGAACTCGCCAAGTCTGTGGCCGACCATGTTCTCAGTTATGTATATGGGAATGTGCTTCAACCCGTTGTGAACTGCTATGGTATGACCGACCATTTCTGGGACTATCGTCGATGCCCTGCTCCACGTCTTGATGATCTTTTTTTCACCCGTCTCGTTCAGCATCCTTATCTTCTTCAAAAGTTTTGGATCAACGTACGGGCCTTTCTTCTTAGATCGAGACACACGAACACCTCCTTCAGACTTCGTTGCGTCTGCGGACTATGAACTTGTCCGACGGTCTTCTGCCTCTTCTGGTCTTGTATCCTTTGCATGGTACTCCCCATGGCGTCACGGGATGCTGACCTTTACCTCTTCCTTCTCCACCACCCATCGGATGGTCGACTGGGTTCATGACCATGCCTCTCACGTGCGGTCTTCTACCTTTCCAGCGCACCCTACCCGCTTTGCCATCGACTTCGTTCTTGTGATCCTCGTTGCCAACGACACCGATCGTCGCATAACACTTTATGTGAATCTTCCTCAGTTCGCCAGAAGGCATCCTCAGCAGGGCATATTCGCCCTCTTTCGCCATGAGTTGACACGCAACACCCGCAGAACGCGCGATCTTTCCACCAGAACCTGGTCTGATCTCAACGTTGTGTATCATGGTTCCAAGCGGAATCTTCTCCAGCGGTAACGCGTTCCCGACCCTTATTTCCGCGTCAGGTCCAGCCATCAGAGTATCACCAACTTGAAGACCGTTGGGTGCGAGGATGTATCTCTTCTCACCGTCTGCATACACCAACAATGCGATCCTTGCAGTCCTGTTGGGATCGTACTCGATCGAGGCGACCTTCGCAGGTATACCTATCTTGTCGCGTCTGAAGTCGATGATCCTGTATCTACGCTTGTGGCCTCCTCCGCGAAACCTGACCGTCGTGCGTCCATAATGGTTCCTCCCACCTGTCTTCTTGAGGGGTACCAACAAAGACTTCTCGGGTTCCTCCTTCGTTATCTCGGAGAAGTCCGGAATCACCATGAACCTTCGACCTGGCGTGATCGGTTTGAATTTCTTCAGACCCATCGGAATTCACCTCTCATTGCTGGGCTTCCAGCTCTTTGATCGTGTAGCCTTCCTTCAAGGTGACGATGGCTTTCTTCCACTGCCTCGTGTTCCCTTCGAACAGACCCCTGCGCTTCGGTTTCGGTTTCACCAACAACACGTTGACCTTCTCGACTTTCACGTTGAACAATTTTTCAATGGCTGTCTTAACTTGATGCTTGTTCGCCAAAAGGTTCACTTCGAAGATGTACTTTCCTTCTTCCCTCGCGGACGTGGACTTTTCCGTCACGATGGGCCTAACGATCACATCGTATGGTGTGAGTTTTTGTTGGTTCATTTCAGCACCTCCTCGATCTTGGCTACCATGTCCTTGGTCAGAACGAGTTTCTCGTGGTTTACGATGTCGTAAACGTTCAGACCATCTATTCTCACTTCACCGCTCTGGGATGCGCCCGTGTTGTCCGCGATTATGGCCTTGACGCCGGATATGTTTCGGCATGCGAGCCTCACGTTCTCATACTCGGTCCTCTTCCACGGCAAGACGAACAGAACTTTCTTACCGGTGAGCTGAAGATCGCTCAAGACTTGTCTCATGTTCTTAGTCTTTGGTTCATCGAACTTCATGTCGTCCAAAACGATCAGATTTCCCTCTCTGAACCTCTGAGAAAGTGCTGACTTTATGGCCAACCTCTTCATCTTTTTCGGCAGTTTCTTGCTCCAATCCCTCGGCTTGGGACCATGTGCAATGCCACCGTGTCTCCAGATGGGGGATCTTATCGATCCGTGCCTGGCCCTACCCGTGTGCTTCTGCGGCCAAGGTTTTCTTCCCCCACCGCTCACCTCCGCTCGGGTCTTGGTCGAAGCGGTTCCTGCACGCCTCCTCGACAGTTGATAGTCGATGTAGCGCCACATGACATCGAGGTTGGGCTCGATGTTGAATATCTCGTCACTCAACTCTTGTTCACCGATCTTCTGCCCTTTCATGTTGTACAGATCTACGATAGCCATACGCTTGATTCCTCCTCAGCCTCATTTTCGGGTCTTCTTGGGGCTCCTGATGAGCACCAAGCCACCCCTCGCACCAGGGACAGAGCCTTTGACCGCTATGAGATTGTTTTCCACATCCAACTTCACGACCTCGAGATTGTGGATCGTCACCCTCTCGTTCCCGTAATGTCCTGGCATCTTTTTCCCTTTGAAAATCTTTGCCGGCTCGGTATGCTGACCGAGAGAACCGAGTTCTCTGTGGAACTTCGATCCGTGAGTTTTCGGGCCTCCCGCGAATCCCCATCTCTTGACGGCGCCTGCGAATCCTCTACCTTTTGTCCAGCCGATGATGTCCACGAACTCTCCAGGTTGGAATATGTCGACCTTGATGGCCTGTCCAACTTCGTACTTCTTCAGTTCCTCTTCGTTCTCGAGTCTCATCTCTTTCAGAACCCTCAAAGCCTTCAAGTTGGCCTTCTTGAAGTGCCCCTCAAGAGGCTTGCTTGTCTTCTTCATCTCCTCAAAACCCAGCTGGATCGCGCAGTATCCATCGACCTGAGGGGTCTTCTTCTGTACAACGTAACATGGGCCAGCCTTTATCACCGTGACTGGCACAACCTCGTTACCCTTGAACAGTTGCGTCATCCCCATCTTTCTGCCTATGATCATCTTCATGCTTCAACACCTCCGAAGGTTCAGAGTTTGATCTCTACGTCGACACCTGCTGGGAGGTTTATCTTCATCAGTGCGTCGATCGTCTTCGGCGAAGGTTCTATTATATCGATCAGCCTCTTGTGAACCCTCTTTTCGAACTGCTCACGGGAATCCTTGTGTTTGTGCGGGGATCGAAGCACCACATACAGAGTCCTTTCAGTTGGCAATGGTATGGGACCAGATATTCTCGCGTTCGTGGACTTCGCGACTTCCACGATCTTCTTCGCGGATTCATCGAGAAGTTCGTGATCGTAAGCTTTCAACTTTATCCTGATCTTCTGTCCAGGCATGAGTCTCGTTCCCTCCTCTTCGTCCAAAAGGTGGGGGCCGAGCCCCCACTCAAGATCACTCTATGATCTCCGCGACGACTCCTGCTCCAACCGTTCTACCGCCTTCCCTGATAGCGAAGCGCATTCCTTTCTCTATAGCGATCGGGTAGATCAACTTGATCGTCAATATCGCGTTGTCACCGGGCATGACCATTTCTGCGTTGTTTCCGAGTTCGAGGATTTCACCAGTGACGTCTGCCGTTCTTATGTAGAACTGAGGCCTGTAACCCTTCATGAACGGTGTGTGCCTTCCACCTTCCTCTTTCTTGAGCACGTACACGTTCGCCTTGAAGGTGGTGTGCGGCGTTATCGAACCGGGTGCAGCGAGCACTTGACCACGTTCGACCTCGTCCTTGTCGATACCCCTCAACAGACACCCAACGTTGTCTCCTGCGATTCCTTCCTCGAGCTCTTTTCTGAACATTTCAACGCTTGTCACGACAGTCTTCTTGATCTCGTAGCTCAGACCGATGATCTCCACTTCGTCGCCCGGCCTGATGCGCCCGCGCTCGATCCTTCCGGTGACGACCGTACCTCTTCCTGTGATGGAGAACACGTCCTCTATGGCCATCAAGAAAGGTTTATCAACATCGCGGATAGGCTCGGGAATGTAGTTGTCCAGTGCATCGAGGAGTTCTTGGATGGCTTTGTAAGCTGGATCGTTTGGATCGTTGGCCTCGAGTGCTTTGAGCGCGGAACCCCTGATCACGGGAACCTCATCGCCAGGAAATTCGTACTTCGTCAACAGTTCTCTGACTTCCATTTCGACGAGGTCGATCAGTTCCGGATCGTCAACGGCGTCGACCTTGTTCAAGAAGACCACCATGTACGGCACATTGACCTGCCTCGCAAGCAGCACGTGCTCGCGTGTCTGCGGCATGGGTCCGTCCGTTGCAGCAACGACCAGAATGGCTCCGTCCATCTGTGCGGCACCGGTGATCATGTTCTTTATGTAGTCAGCGTGACCTGGACAGTCGATGTGAGCGTAGTGCCTCTTCTCAGTCTGGTACTCAACGTGCGTGATGTTGATGGTGATTCCCCTGGCCTTTTCTTCCGGTGCCTTATCGATCTGGTCGTAAGGCACATAGTTCGCCAAACCCTTGAAAGACAAATACTTAGTGATCGCTGCTGTGAGCGTCGTCTTACCGTGGTCGATGTGACCTATGGTTCCAACGTTGACGTGTGGTTTGGTTCTCACAAATTTTTCCTTAGCCATTCGAACTCCCTCCTTCACCTTTAAACGGCTTTCAAGAGCTTTTCAAGTACCCTGTCCGGTATCCCTTCATAGTGCGAGAACTGAGCTGTATAAACGGCCCTACCCTGACTCAAAGATCTCAAAACCGTGGCGTAACCGAAAAGCTCAGACATGGGAGCTGTCGCCCTTATGATCTTTGTGTTTCCTTTCGTTTCGAGGCCCTGAATGTTTGCTCTGCGAGAACTCAGGTCAGCTATGATCGAGCCTAAGTACTCTTCTGGCGTGATTATTTCCAGCCTCATGACCGGTTCGAGCAAAACTGGTTCACAGTCCTTCATCGCGTTCTTGAAGGCCAAGCTGGCTGCGATCTTGAAAGCAATCTCCGAAGAATCCACTTCGTGGTAAGAACCGTCTATTAGTACCGCTCGTACCCCGATCATTGGATAGCCAGCCACGTAACCCGTCTCCATGGCCTCGCGTATGCCTTGCTCTATCGCGGGAATGTACTCTTTCGGTATTGTACCACCAACGATGTTGTTCACGAATTCGAAATGCTTTCCCTTGTCGTAGGGGATGGGCTCGAACCTCACCACGACGTGTCCGTACTGACCCCTGCCGCCCGTTTGCCTTATGTACTTGCCCTCAGCAACCGCGGTTTTTGTGATGGTCTCTCTGTAGGAAACTTGGGGTCTTCCCACCTTCACGTTCACGTTGAATTCCCGCTTCAACCTGTCCGTCACGATCTCCAAGTGTAATTCACCCATTCCAGACAGAATGATCTGACCAGTTTCTTTGTCGACACCAACCCTCAATGTCGGGTCTTCTTCGCTGAGTGCCGTCACAGCTCGGACCATTTTTTCTTCCTCTTCCTTCGTTGGTGCCTCGATCGCAACGGATATGACGGGCTCTGGGAAGTTGAACCTTTCTATGAGCACCGGACGATTCTCATCGCACAGCGTGTCTCCGGTCGTTGTGTTCTTCAATCCAACCACAGCGACTATGTCACCGGGTCTTGCGAACTCCACCTCTTCCCTCTTGTCCGCATGCATGAACATCAACCTTGCAACGCGTTCCTTGACGTTCTTCGTCGAATTGTAGACGTAGGAACCTTTGTCCAGTCTACCAGAATAAACGCGCAGATACGTCAACTTACCAACGTATGGATCGACTTGAATCTTGAAAGCGAGCGCAGTGAAACTGGCTTCCTCCGATGGGACGATCACCACTTCTTCGCCATCAGGAGTCTGTGCCCTCAAAGGCGGCAGATCCAAGGGCGATGGGAGATAATCAGCGACTGCGTCGAGCAACGGTTGAATACCCTTGTTTCTTGCGGCCGCTCCGCAGAGAACCGGCACTATCTTGTTCTCTATAGTTAACTTTCTGATCGCTGCTTTCAACTTTTCGATGGGTATGTCCTCATCCTCGAGGTAGAGGTTCAGGATCTCTTCGTCTTCTTCCGCGAGCGCCGATATCAACTCTTCACGCCTGTCTTCGGCTTCGCTGACAAGCTGAGCAGGTATCTCTTCCTCCACGTACTGCGAACCATCCTCGCTGACCCAGTAGATGGCTTTCATCTTCAAAAGATCTATGACACCGGCGAAATCTTTCTCACTACCAATCGGCATTTGAATCGCGACGGGTTTGGCGTGGAGTCTGTCGATCATCGTCTTGATCGCCATGTCGAAGTCCGCACCCGTCTTGTCCATCTTGTTCATGAACGCCAACCTTGGCACACCGTACTTGTTAGCTTGGCGCCAAACCGTTTCGCTTTGTGGTTCCACGCCCGCCGTTGCGTCGAACACAGCGATCGCACCATCCAGGACCATGAGGGAGCGCTCGACCTCTATGGTGAAATCCACATGCCCGGGCGTATCAATGAGGTTTATTCTGTAACCTTTCCAGAAACACGTCGTTGCTGCTGCCTGTATCGTTATGCCCCTCTCTTTTTCTTGTTCCATCCAGTCCATCGTTGCGGTTCCCTCATCCACACTGCCGAGCACGTGCTTACGACCGGTGTAATAGAGTATGCGCTCCGACGTCGTCGTCTTGCCGGCGTCTATGTGGGCCATTATTCCGATGTTACGGAGCTTCTCGAGAGGGACGTACAGGGCTTGAACTTCTAACATAAGTTTTCCTTTCACCACCGCAGATGGGCAAACGCTCTGTTCGCCTCCGCCATCTTGTGGACATCTTCCTTCTTCTTGACAGCGGCTCCCGTTCCTTGATACGAAGCTATCAACTCTTCGGCGAGTTTCAAATACATGGGACGTCCTTTCTTTGCTCGCGCCGCACTGACTATCCAACGCAAAGCGAGCGATGTCTTCCTCGGTTCTTGGACCTCGATGGGAACTTGGTACGTTGCGCCACCGACACGCCTTGGCCGAACCTCGAGCACTGGCCTGACGTTATCGACGGCCTTCTGGAAGACTTCGAGAGGATCTTTACCTGTCTTCTCCCTTATGTAATCGAAGGCTTCGTAAACGATCTTCTGCGCAACGGTCTTCTTGCCGTCCCACATGATCTTGTTTATCAACTTCGCAACCAACACATCACCGTAAACAGGGTCTGGGGCTATTTTTCTGACCTCTGCTCTCCTTCTCCTCACGCTACCAACCTCCAAACATCACTTCTTTGGTCTCTTGGCACCGTACTTGCTTCTGGACTGTTTTCTGTTCTCAACACCTGCGGCATCCAAGGTACCACGGATGATCTTGTACCTTATTCCTGGAAGGTCCTTGACTCTTCCACCCCTGACGAGGACGACCGAGTGTTCCTGCAGGTTGTGCCCGATTCCGGGTATGTACGCCGTCACCTCGATACCGTTGGACAGCCTGACCCTCGCGATCTTCCTCAAGGCTGAGTTCGGCTTCTTAGGTGTCATCGTGGTGACACGAATACAAACACCGCGTTTCTGCGGGTTCCCCATCAGGGCTGGTGCCTTCGATTTTTCCACCTTTCTCTCGCGACCGAATCGAATCAACTGGTTTATGGTCGGCATGAGAAACCTCCCTTCAGCGACACACCGACTCGTCATTTTATTACAAAACGCGTGTTCTGTCAATCGTGCAAAAAGCGTTCGCGAGACTCATTATACTACCCGACATCGCAGAAAATACAACAACGGTTTGAAATTATCTTTAACGCTCATTTGAAGTCAATACTCTATACCCTTTCTCGCTTGGATTCCCCTCGAATAATAATGTTTCACCTCTACCATCTCCGTCACCAGATCGGCCACGTCTATCAACTCTTGAGGGGCGTACCTTCCTGTGATGATGAGTTCGGTTCTTTCATGTTTCGTTGAAACCACGTCGAGCAAATCTTGAACGCTGAACAAACCGAGGAAAACGGCTACGTTCGCCTCGTCCATCACGACGATGTCGTACTCACCACTGCTGACCACTTCGCGACAGCGATTCAACCCCTGAATGGCCAACCTCGTGTCTTCCTCGTCAGCTTTTCCGTGGATGAACTTCGGCCTTCCGAACCTCTCCAAGGTGACGTTCTCAAAGCGCTGTAGAGAATGTAGTTCACCGTAGTCCATCCCTTTCAAAAACTGGGCAATGTACACCTTCATTCCGTGTCCGAGCGCCCTCAGCACCAAACCGAACGCCGCAGTCGTTTTACCCTTTCCGTTTCCCGTGTAAACATGAACGTATCCCATGATGTTACCTCCTATCCAGCGACGATCGGTGGGACCTTGAAATCCCTGTCACCGATTCTTTCTGACTGTTTTGGAAACAAGAGTGAGTGCAACGAGGTAGCCTTGATGTCGTAGAGCAATTGCTGCTCGAACAGTTGAGGATCGAGTTGGAACCTTTCAGGTTTCCTCATCGCTTGCTCTAACACCTTTCTGTACAAAGAGCATAGAGAAATGATCGGCACGCGCGAAACTCGCTTCATTTTCGAGAGTAGTTCTCTACCTTTGGACGAGAATCCCAAGACTCTCAAATATTGAGGACCGAGCGTGTTCGATCTCTCAACGAACTCACTCGTCACGTCGAACAGAGCGTAGAGACTGAGTCGTCTTATCTTACTGAGAGTGAAGCGCTTGGTCTTCACGCAGGAAAAGAAATCTTCCAAGCTCGTAGCCCTCGCGGCGCAATCGACAAAACGTTTGTCCAGACCCTCATCGAATCCGTGTAACCTTTGAAGCTGTGATCTGTCCATGAGCCTCAACTTCGATAGAATCATCGTCTCCATGTGGTGTAGAAACACTGGTCCCCTTCCTTCGTTCAATTCGCGCGAAATGATCTTCAAACTGCTCGTGGGCAGAGCCTTGCTCATCTTCTCCCAATCTCCATTGAGGATGCACTTTCTTATTGCAGTTGCACTCGAGAATTTCCCCTGGAACCGTTCATCCGTGTCATCGGCACCGATCCTTTTGACCACGTGTGGCTTGATTTGACTGTTCAGGAGCATGAGGGACCTTATGTACTCGACGCCGAGTATGTCGTTGGATTTTTCGATCTTCAGTACTTCCTTCGGTTCCATCTTCTTAGTGATCTCGAAGTATTTCATCAGGGCATACTTCCTCGCGTTTGGGAAAGAATGTCCCTTTTTCAGTTCCTCTCGCATGAGGGCAGGGAACGGGTCTGGTTGTTTCACCATCACTTCCGCGATCGTTTGAAGGAAGTTCAAGTCCGCTGACTCACTGCCGAACACTATGTCGGTCACGACTCCACTGTTGTGCAACGACCACACCGCACCTCGTGCGAAACCACCCGCGTCCTGAACAGCGTACACGAATGGGAGTTCGAAGACCACATCGATGCCGTTCAGCAACGCTATCTCTGCACGTGAGAACTTGTCTATTACAGCTGGTTCCCCTCTTTGACAGAAGCTGCCACTCATCACGGCCACGACGTAATCCGGCTTCACCAGTTCCTTAGCCATCGTTAAATGGTAAAGATGCCCGTTGTGAAAGGGGTTGTACTCCACTATCACGCCGAGCACCCTCATGGGCTGTATCTCTCCATCCTGATCAAGCTGAACTGGAAGGAGAAGAAGATCAGCGAAAGCAGCAGCAAAGCAACCGACACGAGTTTCACCAAGGAAAGATCACCGTAAGATCCGAAGAGATCCACGGCAAACCATCCAAGACCATTCACGACCATTCTGTAGATCTGAATCGCGATCGAGAGCGCGCTCGAGGAAAACGCGAAGGAAAGAAACACAACGTGGTTATCCCCGTTCGCCTTCGCCAGAGAGTAAAAGCAGGTGCACATTCCTGAAACCAGGAACGAGAGCGTGAAGGCCAAGAACCACCTCGAAGTCTTCACAGTGATGTTCAAGAGATCGTTCAAGAAAGGTGAAACGTAACTCAAGAGCGAATAACCTACGAGCATGAGAAGACCGAACGTACTCCAGAGCACTCCCACAGTCAGAGCCAAATAGAGTACGGCTTTCACACGCATCACCTCGCATCATATTTTGGACACGAGCAACTTCGCCAATCTTTCACTTCCCAACAGCTTTGTCAGTTCCTCGATCGGACTCTCTTTGATCTGCTGAAGGCTGCTGAATTTCTGCAACAATTTTTTCCTTCTCTTCGGGCCTATCATTGGTATTGTCTCTATGATCGACTCAAGCAGATACTTGTCCCTCAATTTTTGATGGAAAGTGTTGGCGAACCTGTGCGCCTCATCCCTTATCGCCACGAGTAAGCGTACCACAGGATGATCCTTCGGCAGGGACATTTCACCTTCGGCTGTGCAAATTGTCTCTTCTGCCTTGGCCAAACCAACGACGCCACAGTCCTTCCCAACCTCACGCAGTCCATCGATCGCCGCTCGAACCTGTCCAGTCCCGCCATCCACGAAGATGAGATCTGGAACTGGGTGTTTCGAATATCTTCGTTTCACCACTTCCCGAATCGCGGCTGGATCATCGTTGACAACGTTCAGCAGTCTGTAGTGTCTGTAGAGCGACTTCACTGGAGAGCCGTCTCTGAAGACGACCAGGGAAGCCACCGTGAGTTGACCTTGCAGGTGCGCCACGTCGATGCCTTCGATAGTCCTTGGAACATCTTGAAGCTTCAGCAGTTGCTTGAGCTGCTCGAGCGCGTCAATGTTGAGTTCCAATTTCTGCGCGCTGACTTTGGCGTTCTCTATGGCTTTTCTGAGCAGTTCAGCTTCCGTCCCGTCTGCGGGAGGTCTCACCTGTGCTTCGAGTTTCAACTTGACAGGCTTCTTCGTCAATACCACTTCTGGGAGTTCATTTCTGTTGACGATGTAGTAATGAAAGAGAAAGTCTTCGATCTTGGTCGAATCGAGACTGTAGTTGAGTTTCGCAACGATGTTGCCACCCCTCACACGTAGCACGACGTAACATCTGCCACAGTTCCCAACGACGTCCAGGTTCCGCCACGGTTCGAGCACGACACCTTGGTTTTCCAGCAGCTGTTGTAAATTCAGCAGAAGGTCTCTGTACTTGGCAGCGTTCTCGAAATCGAGCAAGGAGGCGTGTTTCTTCATCTTTTCTTCCAGCAATTTGAACGTTTCCTGCATTTCACCCCTCAAGAATCTCCTGAGAGGTTCGATGCTCGAGCTGACGTACGTTTCTGGGTCTATCTTGGAAGAACACGGGGCAAGGCACCTGTGCAAGTGATATTCCGTGCATGGTTTCTTCACCCTCTTCAAATCTCTCTCACACGTTCTGAACTGGTACACCTGTTGCAAATAGTCCAGCAGATTTCTCAACAGCGTGATGTTCGTGTATGGGCCGTAGTATTCTCCTTCCAGATTTCGCTTTCTCACTATTCTCACCAAGGGGAAGTCTTCCTTGGTGATCTCGACGTAGGGATAATACTCGCTCTCTTTGAGTGCGACGTTGTATTTCGGTTTGTGCTGGAATATCAAACTGGCTTCCAACAAGAGTGCCTCTTTTTCGTTGGAAACCACCAGATAGTCCAGTTCGAGGGCTTCCTTCGTCAAAGCCTGCACCTTCGCATTTTTTCTTTGCGATGAATCGCTGAAATAAGTCATCAATCTGCGGCGCAGATCCTTGGCCTTACCTATGTAAAGATACTCTCTGCCTTCCCCATAAAAGATGTACACACCTGGTTTCTTCGGGGCGAGCTCTACCTTCCTTCGAAGATCCACAACCTGGCCTCCAACTCTTTATTTTACTCTGACACCTTTCACTGGCAAGAAAAGTTCTTGAAGTACCCGAGGAGTGGTACTATTATTATTATTGAGAATGAATCTCAATAAGAGGAGAGATGATGGCGTGTCGTTATCGGATGTACCTGTTGGCTTTGAGGCAAAGATAATCTCCGTGCCGGACGATGCCGTGGGCAACAGGTTGTTGTCCATAGGTTTCGTTCCAGGCAACAAGGTGAAGGTTGTTGGTTGCGCTCCCCTGGGTGATCCGAGGATCTACATGGTCATGGGCAAGATGGTGACGTTGAGAAACGATGATGCGATGAAGATCTTGGTCTCTGTGGAAGACGGCATTGAACCACTCTCGAATGTTACTGAGGGAATCTGGCGGGTCGTTCATTTGACTGGAGGACGGAGCTTTCATGAAAAGCTCAGGTCTATGGGTATCGACATCAACAGCACCGTGAAAGTCGTTTCGAAAGGTGTCGTAGAAACGGAGAAAGGTACTTTCAAGATAGGCCTGGGGATGGCCAAGAGAATCTTCGTCAGGAGGGATAAAGTTTGACTATCAGAGTGGCTCTGTGCGGAAATCCCAACGTTGGAAAGACCAGTTTGTTCAACGCGCTCACCGGCATGAGGCAGTACGTTGCCAACTGGCCGGGTGTAACAGTCGAGGTCAAAGAAGGCGTGAGGAGTTGGAAGGGTCATCAGCTCATCATCACGGATTTACCGGGTACTTACAGCTTACTCGCCACTTCGTTGGACGAAAAGATAGCGAGAGATTTT
>JAPYWY010000207.1 GCA_028276125.1 Pseudothermotoga sp. | reverse complement strand
CCAGCTATGCTCACCAAGGGGTTCATCGCGTTCTTTATCACGTGTCTCCTCACGGTCTTTTCATCCAGTCCTCGCGCCCTCAAGGCGGTGACAAAGGGTGAGCCCAACACATCCAGCATGTTTCCACGCATGATCCTCATCAAGCCAGCAAGCCCACTCACACCGACGACCACGATGGGCAACCACAGATGCTTGAGCAAATCGACGAACTTCGCCCAGCTCATGGGAGCACCTATGAATTGTGGCGAGAAAAGACCCCCTACCGCAGTACCTCCAAGCCTGAGCACGAAGTATGTGAGAACCAAAGCCAGAAAGAACTCGGGGATCGAGAGGCCGATGAATCCTAAAACCGTGAGCGTGTAATCGCCCGGCGTGTAGGGGTGCAGTGCGGAGTAGATGCCCATGAGCGTTGCGAACAACCACTGAAAACCTATCGTTAAAAGGGAGATCGCCACCGTCCAACCGAGCCTCTCCCAGATCAGTTCCACGACGGGCCTCTGGTAGGAAAAGGAATAGCCGAAATCTCCCTTGGTGACGATGTTCTTTATCCACATGAAATACCTTTGGTAGGCTGGTTTGTCTAAGGCCAATTCCTTTCTGAGAGATTCGATCTGCTCGGGAGAGATGCGTGGATTTTCAAGATACTGGGACAGAAAATCGCCCGGTTGAAGCTCCGTGACGACGAAGCAGATGACGGACACGAAGAACATCATCGGTATCATGATCAAGATTCTGCGTATGATGAAGGTCCACATCTCGAACCACCTTTGAAAAGGCTCCCCCATCGGGGGAGCCCGAAATCATTTCCTGTAGCTGGTCCAAACGGTGAAACGTAGCATGTTGTCTTCCGTCAGACCCGCGTTGCCCAGAGTCTTGTTGAAGCCCCAAATGTTCATGCCTTTGCACACGAAGATGACAGGCAGATAGATGTGGTACAGTTCTTGGACTTCATCGTAGTAAGCCTTCCTCTTGACTGGATCCATCTCTATCTGAGCCTTTTCGAACAGTTCCCATATTCTCTTTTCCCAATCGAGCATCACCTCGAAGACTGGCTGTGGGGGTGTCTTGGTCTTGTCCATGGTCGAGTAGTGCCAGTAGTAGAGCTGCGTTCCAGGTTGCCAGATGGCCTTTCTGAGCTGCAGGTCCGGTTGGTTACCGAACGCCCTTATGCCGGCTTGGAAGTTGCCTGCACCGAACATCTGTCCGACCAGGGACGCATCGAGGATCTGCAGGTTAACCTTTATTCCAATTCTCTTCAAATCCTCAGCGAATATGACCGCGACGTCCTGGTACTCTTTTGGCGAGTTCTGAACGAGCAAGTTGAACTCGACCCTCTTGCCGCTCGCAAAGAGCCTGTAGCCTTCCTTATCCTTCTTGGTCAAACCCAGCTTGTCGAGCAATTCGTTCGCCTTCTTCAGATCGTAAGGTCTCAAGAGCTGTTCCACTTTCGGATTGTAGAAGGCCTTGTTGGACGGGAGTATCAAGCCAGCGTCCGGAATCGCCAAGCCTGCGAAGACCTCGTCGATGATCCTTGTTCTGTTGAGCGCATATTCCATGGCCTCTCTGAATTCGAGCTTCTTGAAAAGATCACGCAGTTCGGGATCGTCCACGTCGAAGTTGAAAGAGATGTGTATCGGACTCG
This sequence comes from Pseudothermotoga sp., assembly GCA_028276125.1. Lineage (GTDB taxonomy): Bacteria > Thermotogota > Thermotogae > Thermotogales > DSM-5069 > Pseudothermotoga_A. The sequence goes on along the minus strand of JAPYWY010000207.1, from coordinate 2,175 downwards.
GCGTTGGCTGGTTAGGTTGGGTTGCGTAAACGACGTAAGGTGTTTTTCCAGTCAGTTCCTGTTCTTTCAACATTGGAAAGTCTCTCGAGGCGATCGCCATGAAATCGATCTCACCGGCCATGAACTTCGCAAGCCTCATTTCCGCGTCTCTGATGATTAGATACTCCACCCTGTCGAAATAAGGCAGTCTGTTTCCATACTTGTCCACTTTCCAGAAGTACGGATTCCTCTCGAGCACGAGTTTTTGATCCGTTATGAGCTGGACGAGTTTGTAGGGACCGTTGACGACGATCTCTTTCGGATCGGTGTTCGACAGCCAAACCTTGTTGACCGAACCGAGATCGTTCTTGTCGATGAGAGGTTCTAGCTTGTGTTTCGGATAGATGTAGACGTGTGAGAGAACTGTGAAGAAGGCTCCGTACGGTGAGGGAAGGATCGCTTTGACGGTTTTGTCATCGATCTTGACCCATTCGATCATCTTGTTGACGCCTTTTTCGTCAGGTATGGTGAACCTGTCGATTGAGTTACCCCGCGCGTATTTGTTCATGACGAAGTACTGGAACGTGAAAACCACATCGTCCGAGGTGATGGGTGTTCCGTCCGACCAGTAAGCTTCACGGATCTTGAACGTGACCTCTTTTCCGTCAGCTGAAACAGTCCAAGACTTGGCGAGCGCAGGTTTGATCTCGTTCGTCACAGGATGCATCTCCACCAACGGTGAGTACATCGGTCCCATTATGACACTGTAACTCGAAGAGTCAAGACTTCCGTACAATAGGAAAGATTCAGGAGTCGAAGCTAAAACGAGCCTTAGAGTACCACCGATCTTCGGTGATGGATCCGGTGTCAAAAGTTCATCTTCTACCAAGTACTCTGTGGCGAACGCTGCGCAGGCCAAAAGTGCAAGCATTAATAAAAGGGCCTTCCTCATGATCACACCTCCTCCAAGAATGTCATTACAATATTTGTGACCCATGATTATGATATCACAGGGTTACTCAGAATTGTGTTAACGTGGTCACCATCTTTCAAAAAGAAGGTTCAGCGGAAGGTTTTCCGCTGGTATCAATCCGACACATTGAGGCGCATCATTGAGGATATATGCGAGAGTTTGTTTCTTGCGCTTCAGTTCGCAACACTCTGTGTCTCCAAGCGGTACGACACCACTGTGATTTGCTTAGAAAATTCTATCTGCTCGCGTGCGTGGCAAATGATAACTGGATCCTTATAGTACCGTCAAGTATACAGACTCAACTGAGGCCCTCATCAACGTCACGAAGATTTGCAATGGTTGTCTCTTTAGCCGACTCATGTATGCTTTGCGACGTAATAGGCCTGGCCACGTGCAACGAATGTTCCACTCTTTCCCACTGTAATATCTTTTCCGCTCGATGTTCTACTGGGGAGCACTGCATGCCGAGGAATTGCTCCTCGCCTGAGCTGATTTTGGCTATTCGTCACCCGTTGGGTAGGCTCCGGTGTTACCGTTGGCATCCATTTTTATGATGTATACGTCGTAATTTCCCACCCCGAAAGACGATGTATATCCAGCAACGATGTATCCGCCATCGCTTGTTTGTTGAATGCAGTATGCTCTTTCATCGTAACTTCCACCGAACGTTTTCTCCCACAGTTTGTTTCCGTTCGCGTCGAGTTTTAGGATGTAAACGTCCTCGCTTCCTGCTCCAAAGGATTTTGTATATCCAGCAACGATGTATCCACCATCATTTGTCTGCTGAATAGACCATGCCAGATCATCGCTGCTTCCTCCAAAAGTTTTGCTCCATACCTCTTTCCCACTCGTATCAAGTTTCAGTACGTAAACATCGTACGATCCGGCTCCAAAAGAGGATGTATACCCCGCGACTATGTATCCACCATCGTTTGTCTGCTGGATCGAGCGCGCTTCGTCCCAGCTACTCCCGCCGAAAACTTTCTCCCACACTTTGTTTCCAGCTCCATCAAGCTTCAGTAAGTAAGCATTGTACCATCCAGATCCATAGGATTTTGTATATCCAGCGACTATGTATCCACCATCGACCGTCTGTTGAATGAACCATGCCCCGTCATTGTCGCTTCCACCGAATGTTTTCTCCCACAGTTTGTTTCCGTTCGCGTCGAGCTTTATGATGTAAACGTCCTCCCATTCAGAAGATGACCACGTGTACCCAGCAA
>JAPYWY010000206.1 GCA_028276125.1 Pseudothermotoga sp. | reverse complement strand
GCTCTCTCGCGGAATACCAGAAGCCCCAAGGTCTGTACCAACCGTACTCAAACTTGTCGTAAGATCTCAAGTTCTTCTCACGATAGTTGGTGAGCACCTGGGCACAGGATGCGAAGAAATCTTCGACCACGAAGTACTGACCATCGCACTTGTCTATTTTCAAAACCGTCTTCGCGATGTCGCCCGATTGAAGTTTCACAGATTCGGGTTTGAAAGTGACTCGGAACGTTGCATCTTGGATCACCGAGTCATTTCCAGAGAATTTGATCCCGCTCGCCACGAGGTTTTCTCCGTCCCATTGGTAGACATTCCTTGCGGTGAAAGGAAGTACGCTGAATCTTCCATCCTTCAACCAGTAGGTTATGTCGCGTGCCTTAAGAAGGATCTCACGATCTGTACACGTTATCTCTTCGACGTCGTTCGGAACTGCTGTGAACGGAATTTCGTTCAGCCAGAGCGTGTTTTCTTTCAAGATCAGAACCTTCGAACCGAAGAGCGCGATGTCCTTCACACCTTGGTGAACGACGATCTTTTTGCTTTTGGTCTCGCAAACCAGAGCGGCATCGTTTTCAAGTTTTGCGACGATCAATCCTGAACCCGCCACGATTTTTTCAAAACCGTAGTTCGCGTTTAACAGCGTGAGTCGGTTGCCAAGGACCGAGAATTTCACCCCACCATGCTCGAAGTCCTTCGCCCCATCGTACTGGTGAGCATAGATGCGAAGCATCTTGTCGTCCGGCTCTGAGCGTTCGATGCTGATCGGGATCAAGCTCGCCCCGACGGGTATAAACGCATCGATGACTTGTTTGTCCTCTTCCAGATACAGCTCGTAGCGCTTGTAGATCTGCCTCTCTATCTTCACGCCTTCGCTCACTGACGCAACGGGTCGCTCCAAGTAAACCACATGAACTTCGATGAGACCCTCGCCTTCGATTTCGAGTAGCCCTTTTTCCAGTGAAAACTCCCCTTCGGCGTCGAGGAAGAAATCTTTGTCGTTGTTTCTGATCGAAACGTGTGGTCTGTCGTAAGTGGGCAGAGCCTCGAGGAGTGCGAGCACGCAGAAGGATGTGTCCTTCGTCGAGTACCAGAAATAGCCATCTTTCTCGCTCAGCAGATAGTTGATCAATTTCGGAACGAGGGAAGAATCCTTCTGCCACCTCAGCATCGCCCTCAGTAGGACGGCGGAAAGTTGAACTTCGCTCACGAAGTGATCTTCAGGTTTGATCTTCACACGTGCAAACCTTTCTTTCTCTTCGACCAACTCGAGCGCGTTCTGTAAATACTCAGCGGACACCATCGCACTGAAGATGAGATCCATATCGTTCTTGGGTTCAAAACTTTCGACGTTGAGTCCGTACAGCGACAGCACGTAAACTCCATAACCAGACAGGTTCTTTGAGAGGTACTCGATGCCCCTTTGAACCACGGGGTTAGGTACGTGATAGCCCGCCTGGATCGCATGGTAAAGTCCTTCCATCACGTAGGCACTCATCAATGGGTGACTTTCGTCCGTCTTCCACCATCCCCAGCCCCCATCTGAGTGCTGATGATCGTACAGTTTGAACAAGCCTTTTTGAACGATATCGTCGAGGTTCGTGATCTGTAGTCCCATCTTCGCTGCGACAACCGCCGGCAGAAAACTGCTCATCGTCTGCTCAGTGCACCCGTAAGGATAGTGAATGAGCCTTTGGATGCTCTGACTGAGAATGGGCGTGACACTCCTCAAGATCCTCAACTTCGCCTGTACGTACTCTCCTTCGGGTAGTGTGAAGTTTCTCTTTCCATCAATTTTTTCGAGGAAGTAGAACTCCCTTTCGAAAGCGAAAGGTTTGACGGGTACGTTGATGGCGATCGCGTCCGTCAGCTGCGACACCGCATAGAAAGTGAGTGTTGAAGGATCCAGAGGTCGAACCGCCTGAACGAGATAAGATTGTGTGAACGAAGAGTTCGGCTGAACGATCGTTTCACCTGCCACACTTCGCATGGCCTTCACCGAATCAGGCAGCTCAACCCAGTAGTTGGTCTTCAAAGGCTCCTCGGTCTGATTGAGGATCGTTGTCGTGATACGCACCACGTCGCCTTCTCTGAAGAAACTGGGCAGATGTGGTCGAACGTAGAAAGGTTTGGTCACTGTCATGGAACCAGAGCCTTGAGAAAAGAGCGAGCGAGAGAATCCGTAAGCCGTGGCTCGAAACGTGGTGATGCTGTCTGGAACTTTGAAACGGATCGTTGCGACGCCTCCTTCGAGCGACAAAGATGGTATCCAGAGCGCCGTGTCCGGGAAGTAATCTCTCACGTTGATCTTCTCGATCACCGCACTCTTCTTGAAATCTTCGAAGCTGGTTTCCTTCGACTTCAGCTCTGCAAGCATCACTCGCGGTGCTGAGTAGAGTCTCCAAGTGTAAGCGAAATCGTAACTGACGGTCGGATAGTCGTTTTCAGGATACAAGAAATCTTCCAAGCTCGGTGGATCTCGCCTCATCATCGCGTATATGGCTTCGTCGATGAGCATGAGACAAACGTTGTTCGCGTCGGCCTCGATTTTCATAACTGCGGTATCACCAGGTTCATATTTTTCCTTGTCGAACCCTATCTTCAAGGTGGAAAGGTTCAGTTCTCGTTCGACTGAAACTGTCAGTTCTTTTTGCACCCGTCTTCCGCCCTCGAGTCCCAAGAAGACGAGGAACAGGTTCCTTTCGGAAACTTTCTCAGGAATTTTCAATTTCACAGAGCTCTGTTCCGGTGCGTCTATGGCCACAACTTCATAGATCCTGTCAGCCAAGAGCGTCAGCAATCCAGTGATGCGATGGGAAGAAGCCAGATCCACTTGGATCGTTTGATTGGGCCGCACCTTCTTCTGATCGACCATCAACATCAATTCACTCGGTTTGTAGTCTTTAGCGAAGGCGTGGACGTAGATCTGTTTTTTAGCTTTCTTGAAGCTGAACTCGATTCGGTAAGTCTTCGCTTTTTCCGGAACGAAAACGAACTCAGCCTTTCCTTTCACAACCAAGACATCTTTCGTCACTCCGTCCACGTTCACAGTCAACGTTCCATCGAGTGGTTCGCCATCCACGTTCGTGATGGTCAAAGGTATTTTGATTTTTTGACCTGGACTGGTCCAAACGTACTCATCTTCCAGCTGGATGTTCACGTCGTCTGCCCAGATGCGAACGGACTTTGTTTCTTCGACCTGACGTTGGCTCTCGTCCGTCGCTATGATTTCTATCGTGTAATGACCGTCGAAGCCTTCGTCGATTTTGACTTCAACCGAGAGACTACCAGTCTCATCGGTCACTCCGAGTCCCCTGTAGACTAAGAAGGGTTCTTTATCGTAAGGACTTGCGTGGACGTAGTAAGCCAGCCGAGCGTGTTGGACAGGTTGGTTGTTGAAATAAGTGACGTGGATGTTGAACTTCAACGTTTGGCCAGAAAAGATCGGTCCCTGAGAAGTCTCGATCGAGATCTTGTATTCAGGTTTTCTGTACTCTTCCACTATGAAAGATCTGTAGTAGAGCTTTTCACTGTGTACAACGTTGATCTCGTACACACCGACGGCCGCACTCTCCGGTAATTTGAACTCGTCGAAGAATCCACCGAGTTCATCCGTGATGAGATCTTTCGTGTACACGTCGTTTTCCTTTGGATCTTTGACGATCACCCTCACCGAGCTCGAACCGAGCGCTTCATAGATGTTGTCGCGTTTAGTGAACAACTGGCCTCGAAACTTGACCACATCGTTCGGTTTGTATATGGGACGATCGCTGATCAAAAACAACTTTTCGTCGGCATAGTCTTCTTTGTACGGGAAGTAGATC
>JAPYWY010000205.1 GCA_028276125.1 Pseudothermotoga sp. | reverse complement strand
AATATTTGTTGCCACGTTTTGTCACGCAAGGCATTCCAGCGAACGGGCCACTTTTGAACGATCCGAGCACCTCAGCATCTTTGACCATGATTTTATCACACCAAAAACCCCCACTCAAACTCAATCCCGAAACGTTCAAGTCCACTCTCTCTGTAGCTGCGAAATCAACGATCTCCAAACCGAGGAGCCGCTGCAAACCGTGTGGAAACTCCCTTCTCAACCAATTGTGTTCATCCTTGATGGAAGTCATGCAGGTGATCAAAATGTCCCCTTTGAATCCTTCGAGTTTCTCGATGAATTTCTCTGGCAAATACATCGCATAGGGAACGATCAACAACCTGTAGGAATCGATCTCGTCGTCCTCAAACACGAAGTCCACGTTGTAGCCAAGCCTTCTGACAGCTTTATAGATCTCCATCGCAGATTCCCAATAATTGAAATTGCGGTTCAGATGGTTTATTCTGTGGATCCACGCGTTCTCGTAAGAGAAATAGATCGCGACCTCCTTTTCCGGAACCAAGACGCCTTCCGTTTCACGCTTAGCCCGTGAGAACTCTTCGCACCTAGCGGTTTTTCTTTCAGCGTAATCGAGCAACGCACCGTGGTATTGTTCTGCGCCCCATTGGATCTGATCGAATCTGAACACAAGAACACCGAGTGCGCCATGCAGGTGCGCTTGTTTTATCCACAGCTTCAAATATCCATCGGGATACTGCTCGTTGATCGTCTTCCAGTTCACCCTCCCTGGTTGCTGCTCCATCACGAGGAACGGTTTCTTCTTCAAAGATCTCATCAAGTCGTGGTTGGCAGCCTGCCTGTAAGGATCGTAAACTTTCGTCGCAACGTAATTGTCCCAGCTCACGAGGTCCATGTACTGGGAAAGTTTTTTGTAGTCGATGTCGAAGAAGTCCACCATGAGGTTGTGGGTTATCGGTTTGTCGGAGTACTTTCTTATGATCTCACTCTGCATTCTCATGTAATCGATATGGATGTCGGTCGAAAACCTGAAGAAATCAAGCATCATGTGAGGATTTTCAAACGCAGGCGTGTTGATCGGCAAGACTATTTCATCCCAATCGTTCACAGTTTGGCTCCAGAACCTGTTGCCCCAGCGGTAGTTGAGCTCATCTATGGAGACGTATCTTTTTTTCAACCATTCGACGAACGCCTTCCGTGTCGATTCACAGTAGCAAAGCGTCGTGTCGTGACAACCAAACTCGTTGTCGATCTGCCACATGTCCGCATAAGTTGAAAGGTGCTGAGCGTACTTCTCAACGATCTTCTTCGAGTACTCACGGTACACGTCGTTCGCAGGACAATAATGCCGCCTGCTACCCGCGCCTTTCTGTCTACCGAATTTGTCGACGGGCAGTACGTGTGGGTGTTTCTTGATCAGCCACATAGGTGGTGCGGCGGTGGGCGTGCCGACGATGTTCTTGATGCCAGCATCTTTCAACAACTTCAAGGCTTTCTCGAGCTTCGAAAAATTGTACCGACCTTCCTTTGGTTCAACGATCGACCAGGCGAACTCTCCAACCCTGACCCATTCGATACCGATTTCCTTCATGATCTTCACATGCTTTTCCCAAGATGACTCATCCCAGTGCTCTGGATAATAATCGGCACCGTAGATCTGCATCGAATCCCTCCTCAACCTTTTATGCTACCCAAAGTGAGACCCTGGATGAAGTAGCGCTGGAAGACCAGAAAGACTATAACAGGAACGGTCGCGGCGAGCAAGGCCCCGGCGGCTATGATGTTCCAACTGCTGATCCATTGACCCTGCAGGGTTGTCAAGCCAATCGTAACGGTCTTCTTCGCATCACTTTGGAGAAGGATCAAAGACCAAAGATAATCGTTCCATATCCACGTGAATTCGAGGATACTCAGAGCAGCCACGGCGGGCTTCACCAAAGGCATGATGATCTTGGAATAGATCTTGAAGGCACCGGCTCCATCGATCCTTGCGGCGTCAAAGAGGCTCGACGGTATCGTCGCCATGAAGTTCCGTAGAAAGAAAGTGCAGAAACCAAGCTGAAAAGCGATGTGAAACAAGATAACACCAATCAGTGTGTCGTACAAGCCCGTCACGACGGAGAATCTGTAGACGGGAATGAGCAACATCTGAAAGGGTATCAACATACCTGAGACGAAGATCATCAAGATCACCGTGCGCAGTTTGAACTCGTACCAAGCGAGCGCGTAAGCACTCAGACTCGACAGAAAGAGTGTACCTGTAACGGAAACAGCCGTGACAATCGTTGTGTTGATGAAATATCGACCCATTCGACCTTCAATCCAAGCGACCTTGAAATTCTCAAACGTCCACGTTTTGGGAGGAGACCAGAAGTTCCTGAGCATGAAGATCTCGTCCATGGTCTTGAACGCGGTGAAGAACGCCACCACGAACGGTACCATCCACAGCACCACGATCAACGTACACAGAACGTAGAAAAGCGTAGCCTTCAAAGTTTTCCTCATAACCTTTCCTCCCTCTTGAGCACGTTCAAAACGTAGACAAGAATGAAGCCGAGAGTGATCAAGAACTGTATCACTGCGATCGCTGCGCCGTAACCCATCCTGTAGTTGTGGAACGCTTGGATGTACATGTAGTTCGCCATGACGCTCGAAGAATAGTAGGGCCCTCCTCTGGTCATGACGAAGACGATGTCGAACGCACGGAGTGAGTCGATGATGTTCACCGTGATCGTTATCACCATCGCGGGTCTGAGCTCTGGAAGTATAACGTACCAAAACCTCTGAAACGCGTTCGCACCATCGACTATGGCTGCTTCCACGTGTTCCCTATCGACACTCTGAAGTCCCGCGAGGAAGAGGACCATCGCGTAAGGAACTTGCCTCCACAGCGCGGCCCAAATCAGCGAGTAGGTGACGATCCTCGGATCGCTCAACCAAGGCTTTGCGAGATTTTCAAGCCCTATCCAACGCAGAAACGTGTTCACGATGCCTCCAGAAGGCTCAAGCACCCACGACCATATCTGACCTATGACGACGAACGAGAGCGCCATCGGTAGATACACCAAAGATTTGTAGACCCTGTGACCAGGATACTTTTGGTCCATGAGCATCGCGAAAAGAAGCCCCAGAGGAATCGAGAGTATGACGAAACCGATCATCCACTTGAAGTTGTTCAGAAGCGAGAGTATGAAATAGCTATCGTTGAAGAGACGAACGAAGTTCTCCCATCCGACGAACCTTGGCTTCGTCATACCGTCCCATCTCGTGAAACTCACGATGAAAGTTCGAAAGATAGGGTATATGACCCAGATGAAATAGAGGGCTAACGGCCCCGCAAGAAAGAGATAGGGTGTCAACTTTTTCTTCATTCGATCACCTCAAAAAGCCCACGGGCGAGATGCCCGTGGGCGAGGTTCACTTGCCGTAGATTCTCTTTCTCTCGGCTTCAAGTCTCTTCAGTATATCCGTTATCTTACCGGGATTCTGCATGAACTCTATGAACGCGTTCATTCCCACTTCAGCCATCTCTGGATTCGTATCCCTGTCGTAGAACTGAGCCACACCAGCTGAGGCGAGGATCATGTCGAGACCTTTTTTCGCGTGTGCGTCAGGTGGTGCAACCGCCACGTTCGCTGCCAACCTGCCGAGGTCCTTCGCGAACTTCTCCTGTGCTTCTTTGGAAGCGATGAATCTCAAGAACACGATCGCACCTTTCTTGTTGGGAGCGTTCGCTGGGACCATGAAACCATCGATCGGTGTTTCCTCGTACGGTGCAACGGCTGGATCGATGATGGGGAACCTGAAGAAGTCGAGATCGTCTTTCACTTCTGCGGGAGCAACGT
>JAPYWY010000204.1 GCA_028276125.1 Pseudothermotoga sp. | reverse complement strand
GACGTCCCGATCGAGCAAGAGAAGTTCGTCGGCAAAGTTCTAGCGGGCGAGGCACGAAGAACTGTGGTGGAACTCATGTCAAAGTACGGCTTTTTGGTGAGGTTCGACGAAGATCTGAAGCTCGCGCTCAACGAACTGGAAAGACTTGAGGCAGAGGGTATTGCGGAAGATGAAAAAGGTCTTACATTCTTGCTCGAAACCAGAAATATGCTGACCTTAGCCAGAGCCATCCTGACTGCCGAACTGATTCGAAACGAGAGCAGGGGACCTCATCTGAAGTTTGAAGTCTTCGATCCACCAACGATGAATTTCGTGCCAAGGAAGCAAGAGTGGAACAGATACATAGTTCTTCGCCTCGTTGACGGGCAAATTCGCTATGAGATCAAAGAACCAGTGAGACCCAAGGAGTGAAGGGCATGAAAGTCAGGGCGATGGTGCTCGAAGCGTTCAAAGAACCTCTTCGAATGAGAGAGTTCGAAATAAAGGAACTTCCGCAAGGTAGCGTCCTGGTGAGGACGCTCGTTAGTGGTGTCTGTGGAAGCGACGTTCACATCGCCAAAGGAGAAGATCCCAGAACACCCGTTCCCATCATCTTGGGTCACGAAGGTGTGGGAGAAGTGATCGAAGTCGTTGGAGAAAAGAAGGACATCAACGGCGAACCGATCCGCCCCAAGGACCGAATCATTTGGAACAGAGGCATCGTGTGCAAAAGATGTTACTGGTGCACCGTGGCGAAACAACCCCACTTGTGTCCCAACAGAAAGGTCTACGGGATAAACATGTCCTGCAAGGACTATCCTCACCTACTGGGTTGTTATTCAGAAGCGATCGTGTTGCTTCCAGAAGTTGAAGTGCTGAGGCTATCTCACGAAATCGATCCGTCGATTGTCGTGATCGCATCTTGCTCGGGTGCGACCGCCATGAACGCGCTTGATTCACTCACAGAACCACTCGTTGGAAAGACCGTCGTGGTTCAAGGCGTCGGACCTCTGGGTATCTTCACTGCCGTAGCCGTCAAGTCCATGGGCGCTTCGACCGTCGTGGTCATAGGTGGTTCCTTTGAGAGACTGAGCGTTGCGAAAGAGTTCGTCGATGTTTCACTCAACAGAAGAGAGCTTTCGGAAGAAGAGCGAAAAAAGAGAGTTCTTGAAATCACACACAATCGAGGTGCAGACATCGTCATCGAAGCCACTGGAGACAGTCGGGCACTCCTTGAAGGGTTCAGCTTGCTCAGACGCGGAGGCACTTACTTGGTCACAGGCGTGGCAGTACCACAGCAACCGATCCCATTCTCAGTCTATGAAAACCTCGTACTCAAGGGTATCACAGTTCAAGGTGTGTGGGTCAGCGACACGAGACACTTAATTCAAGCTGTGAACATCGTGGCTTCTCATTCAAAGGTGTTCGAAAAACTCGTCACGCACAAATTCAAGCTTGAGCAAGCGAACGAAGCGCTCGAGTGCGTTGAACAAAGAAAAGCGCTCAAAGCCGTCATCTGCTTCGAATAAAAAACCGCGCAAGAAACGCGCGGATGAAATAGAAACACCCTGAAACAGGGGCGAGTGATTCTCTAAAAGTTCACGCCGAATCCAACTCTGAAACAAGGCCTGTTCGTCGAGAAATTGTACGCCATTCCCACCAAAGCGAAGAAATTCTTCGTGAAGTTGAACTTTGCATCGGCTGAAATGACCATCTCAGATTTGCTGAAGATACCCAACGTGATGGTGACTTCATCGAAGCCCAGAACCATTCCGAATGACCATTCAGGAGATTTGAACGCTGCATCCTGTAAGGATATCTTTATGGGATACAGACTCGCAAAGAGCGAGAGAAAACTCGTCAGCTTCGAAACGTCTGAAAATCCCAAGGCCAAGCACAGCTCTTGCCCGTAGCTGACCTTAGCCCCTGCCCTGAGGCCTTCACCGCCGACGAGCTTCTCTAAACCTACCGAGAAGTTCATCGACGGTATCGAAACACTCGCATTCAAGACGATACCCGCATCGGTCCAGAGCACAAGGTCCACTCGACCTTCGAAGTTGCCATCGTAGATGAGTACACCGTAGACCTCGCTCCGTTCGCTTTCGACCTCTTCGAGGAAGATTTTCGCCATTTCGTCGAGACTGCCCGACGAATAAAGGTTCTCCTGTGGCAGAGCAGAAGCAACAGTCGCCTTCGCATAGAGAGCAACGTGTTGAAAACCATCATCTTTTTTGAGCGTGACGAGCCCGATCAAGGAAAAATCATCCCTACTTATCTCGAGCTCGTTTTCAAACCGCGTTGGACCGTAGGGATCAGAGATTGAGACTTTCGTCAGAACAGTCTCATCGAGAATGCGCATCGGTGTCAGTTCGAACTTCAAGCCTTTTCCAGTTCGAACACCCGTCAGGAGTGAAAGCTCCTCACTCGCAATCGTTATCGCAGCCTTTCGGTTCACGATCGTTGACAACCACGGTCTTGTGGATGATCTACTCTTGGCCGTCCTTTCACCAACTTCAAAGCTCATCTGGACCAACGGCAAAGCGATGTTCAGTTCCATTTGTTTTGGAAGATAGCTGAAGGACAAGAAGCTTCCATCCTTTGGGAACTTGGCCTCGAACTCCTTCAAATTGAACTTTGTCACGAACTCTTGATCCAGTTGCACCAACTCGAACTGGTAGATGACAACCTGCGTCGCCGTGATGACAACGGCAAACAACAACGACAAGAACACAAGGATTCTCATCATAGGAATACCCCTCTCAGAGCTTCTCGACACTCAGGAATATCACCAGTTCTCGCTGTTCAGACGATTCCGACCTCACTCCGAACAAATACCTGAGCAGGGGTATTCTCGACAAGAGAGGTAAACCTGAACTGCTCTGAGATTCGCCTTCGACCGTCAGACCACTCACCGCGACCGTTTGACCACTTCGAATGATCAACGTCGTGGACATCTCGTTCCTCTTCGTCGACAGGGTCCTCGTCGTTCGTCCGTTGGAGAAGTAGCTCACGCTCGGTGTGAGTGAAACTTCTATCTCGTTCTCTCCGACGACTCTCGCGATTATGTCGAGCCCAATGCCCACATCCACAGTCTGTATCGTGGCCGCGGCGCCTTCGGGTTGTACTATGATGATCTCTCTCTGACCAACGAACAATCTGGCTGGTTTGTTCTCCTTCGCTATGATCCAAGGATCTGCCTTTATCTTCGCTTGACGTTGTTCCTCGAGCGCTGCTATCTTGGCCACGATCGTACCAAAGATGTCCGTTTGAATGGTCAAAGCGCCCGAGACGAGTCCAGTTATCGCCTTCCAGTTCTCGTTGAACTGCTGGTTCGCACCGAAACTGTAGCCCATTTCCTGAAGACCGAGCTCCGAGAGCTTGTCCTTGGAGATCTCCGTCACCAGAATACTGATTTTGACTTGGCTTGGGGCCACATCTATTTGGCTCAGAATCTTTTCGAATTCAGCAACAAACTCCGCAGGAGCTGTGATCATGACTTGGTTCGTTTCCTTGTCTACTTTGACGAAAGGTTCGTACATGGTGGGTATCAAGCTCATCAAAGAATCCACGGTGAGATACTTCAATTTGTACGTTTTCGTCTGGGCGATGTGCCTGAACGCCGGATTCTTCGGATCTGGTGAACCGACGAAGTAGAAGCCGTCCAACTTTATGTAGGTGTAACCGCCGGGCATGAGCACCATCTTCAAGGCTTGTTCGAGCGGAACATCTTTGAATTCCACCGTCACAAAACCAGTGACGGTCGTGTCCGCTATGATCGGGACATTTGTCTGAGCCGAGATATCGGCCAGAACGTCCAGAATGTAAGCATCTTGGAAGATGTTCGTCACG
>JAPYWY010000202.1 GCA_028276125.1 Pseudothermotoga sp. | reverse complement strand
CTGCTTCTGAGTTCGTCATAAGATTGCTCTTCGAAAAAGGTTATGGCGTCACTTGGTTGGACATCAAGTCCTGGGGCGGCAGGGTTGAGTTCGCCTCCTACACAGACGGTGCCAACCTGCTGTGTGACAACAACTTGGACATGTTCGCGTTCCAGATAAGCCGTGTCGCATCGGTGATCATGGACATCGAGAGCCGAATCGATGTCGTCATATTACCCGTTGATGAAGAGGCTATTCAAGCGCTCGCAAACTATCTTGGGACAACGAAGTTCTTCATAGAACCTGGTATTTATAAGAGTGTGACTGAACCCGTTCCAACGGTGGGAGACTACACGTGCTTGGTGATAAGGGAAAACCTTCCCGAAGATCTGGTGTACAAACTTGCAGAGGCGCTTTGGAACAAGAAGGAGCAGATCGCAAAGGCGTTCGTGGACATGGCCGAACTGAACCCACAAGAAGCGATCAGCCAAGGTGTACCAGCGCATCCCGGATCGATCAAATTCTGGTCGCAGCTCAAATGAAACTTGAGGGGGCGAAAGCCCCCTCAGTTCTTCAGCGAGGTGATCGAGATGCGGAAACTCAAAGGAATAACGTACTATTTCGCATTCTTGTCACTCGTGGCGATGGGCATATTTCACATCTATACCGCTATTTTTGGTACGTTCGAAGCTTATTTGCAGAGGAACATACACTTGATCTTCGCTTTGCCACTCGCTTTCATCTTTTATCCGGCCACGAAGAACAGTCCCAAAGATAGAGTGCCTTGGTACGATTGGATTTTCGCCATTTTGGCTATGTTGCCATGCCTCTATGCCATTCTGAATTACGAAACGATCATCTACAGGATGGTCCAAGTCGAAGAAGTCACCACAGCGCAATTGGTTCTCGGAACGATCTTGGTGATCATGGTACTGGAAGCGACCAGAAGGATCGTCGGACTCGCTCTGACTATACTTGCAGCAGCTTCTGTGTTTTACATGTACATAGGACACCTTCTTCCAGGACAGTTCAGGGGCATGTACGTCACTTATGACAGGATCATCGAACATCTGTATTTGACTGGAGAAGGCATCTTTTCCACACCCCTTGGAGTTTCTGCGACTTTCGTGATGCTCTTTCTCATTCTCGGCGGATTTTTGGAACAAAGTGGTGTCGGCGAGTACTTCATGGACCTTTCCAAAGCGTTGGCAGGTAAGGCAACAGGAGGACCTGCTAAGATAGCGGTCGTGAGTTCAGGTTTGTTTGGGAGCATCTCTGGCTCGGCCGTAGCCAACGTTTATGCGACCGGCACCTTCACGATACCGATGATGAAACAACTGGGTTTTTCTCCAATGTTCGCTGGCGCTGTGGAAGCCGTTGCGAGCAGTGGTGGACAGATCATGCCCCCCGTGATGGGTGCGGCGGCGTTCATCATGGCTTCTTTTCTTGGAATCCCCTACAAGCAGGTCATGATCGCTGCCTTCGTACCAGCGGTGCTGTACTATTTCTATGTGTTCATGTCGGTCCATGCGAGAGCTGTGAAACTTGGACTCAAAGGTCTTTCAGACGAAATGATCCCGTCGATGAAATACGTTCTGAAGAAACTGTACGTTCTGGCACCCATAGTCGTTCTGGTAGTTATGATCATGCGAGGTTACACTCCCATGAGATCCGCACTGTTCGCGATAATCGTGAGCTGGTTTGTTTCACTGCTCGACAAAAGGTACAGGATGGGCCCAAGAGGTGTACTCAACGCTATCTATGATGGTTCAAAGAACGTCTTCGTTGTGGCGATCGCTTGTGCGGCAGCAGGGATCGTGGTTGGTGCCGTGACATTGACGGGTATAGGTTTCAAGCTGGTGAGCTTCATATTCAGCTTGGCGCAGAATGTACCATTCCTGGCGCTGATCATGGTCATGCTCATGGCGATAGTGCTGGGGATGGGTTTGCCCACGACCGCGGCGTACATCGTCGCCTCCGCACTCGCTGTTCCCGCTCTAATAAGGCTCGGCTTTAAAGCATTACCATCCCACATGTTCGTTTTCTATTACGCGGTTTTCTCAGCTATCACACCACCCGTGGCGCTTGCAGCTTATGCGGCGAGTTCAATCTCCGGTGCGAAGCCCTCGGAAACGGGTTATCAGGCGTTTCGGCTTGGTTTGCTCGCCATGATCATACCCTTTGCCTTCATGTACGACACCGGTCTCTTGCTGCAGGCAAGCTGGGTCAGGAATCTGTCCTCGCTCGCCGCCGGGTTGGTCTCAGCGATGGCACTCAGCTACGCGATCGAAGGTTTTCTCAAGACGAAGCTCAACTTCCTGACGAGAACGCTGTTGAGCGCGATAGGTGTGCTGGTACTTTTTCCGATTCTCTGGCTCAGAATTCTCTGTATTATTGCGTTTGGGCTTGTCTATGCGCAATTCTCTATGAAGAAACAAAAAGTGTGAAGGCGCCTTTCGGCGCCTTTTCAATGGACACAGGCTTTCAGCTTCTCGAAAGCGATCTTCGTTGTTTCGCACACCGGCTTGTTCCAATAGTTCTCGTTGAAGAGCTCGACGCTGATTGGTCCATCGTAACCGATGTTCTTCAGCATCCTGAAGAAGTCTCTGAGTGGGAGTATCCCATCGCCTGGCATGACCCTGTCCGAATCTGCAACATTTTCGAGTTTGGGCAAATCGTTCACGTGTACAACGATGATCTTGCGAGGATCTATCTTCTCGAGTTCCTCAAGCCGTGAACCGCCCGAGAAGAAGTGGCACGTGTCCAGGATCAGGCCGACGTTATCTTCATTCACTCGTCGGACGATCTCCCAGGCCAATGTCATTTTGTTCACTGAGCAGTCCGAGAATCCAAGAAACTCGAACCCAAGTCTTAGGCCAAACTGTTTGGCAATATTCGACATCTCCTTCAACACACTTACGGACTCTCTAACGATCGTTCTCTCGTCAAGCCTTTCTTTCAAAAACCCCGGTACGATCACAATGGCTTCAACGTTGAGTTCCCTCGCGATTCTGCATAGCTCTTCACACTCTCGGAGCTTCTCCTGTCTGTTTTCAGAGAAGGTGGCCTGCTCGATCGAATTGATCGTCAAAGGCTTCAGCTGGTTCTGCTCGAGCAGTTGTTTTACAACCTCGACTCCACCAGTCTTGAGCGTACTCAACAGTTTGTTCTTCCAGATTTCGATCATCTCAAATCCTGCCAAACGTGCACAAACGATGTCTTCGGCCAAGCCTGCCTTGATAGTCGTGGCACCGTTGAACGCGAGTTTCAAACCTCTTCACCCCCCTTTCAATCATACCGCGACCAGTTCGAATACGGACAAATGGCGTGCTAAAATAACAGCGGTCCGCAAAGAAAGCAAACTGGAGGGAAGTTGGTGAGAAGGTACAATCCTTTTTTACTGTATCTGGTGGATTACGCCACAATTGGTCTCATCTATTTTGTGCTGAGTGGCTCGTTCACCGGCTCATTTTTCTTGCCTTTGGTGTGTTGCTTGTCATTGTTCTCCTTCAGAGCTTTGGATAGAGAGCATTTGACCGATTTCAACCAGTTGCTCGTGAGATCGTTTGTAGCAATTGCACTTGCGAACTTGATAAACTACGCGATCCTTCGTTTGATCTATCTGTCATTCTTTTCAGGCATTGGAAGGGTAAGGCTCACGACGCTTGCCATCCACACGTTCGTTTGTGCACCAGCCGTCGCGTTGTTGAGTTACTATCTTTTCAGAGTTCTCAAAAATAAGATCAAGCCATGCAGCTACGCCGTTATCGGTCGAGAAGAGGAATTGAAGGAACTGCTCGAAGAAATCGAACAGAAGAGTGACGAGTACAGGTTCGTTCAATTCATCGAGAGCAAGGACCAAGTGA
>JAPYWY010000201.1 GCA_028276125.1 Pseudothermotoga sp. | reverse complement strand
GAGCGTTTCTTCCATCAAACGTCTCTGCGAGGAACTTCACGATCGTTCCAGCGTTGGTTTCGAACTCCGCCCAGAAATTGGAATTGTTGGATTCGCTCTTCGAAGGAGTAAGATCGATACCGAGCTCCTGCAGGATTTGAATCACTTCGTCTGCGAGGCTCGCGATGTCTTTTTCTGTTTTGAGCGCAACGGCTTCGACCAAGATTTTCACCGCATCGAGCACATCCTCTGTGACCGTGGCACTTTGAATCGCTTGAGCCAGCTCATAAACAGTGGAAGTTGAATCGAGAAGTTTTTCCAGAACTTCAACTGTCAGTTTGAGCTTCAATTTTTCGTTGATCACAGATGCAGCCAGCGCGATCGCAGCATCGTAGTTACCACCAGACAGAGCATTTGACGCAGCCTCAAGCCTTTGCTCAACTGTTCCACTCGTGAGCAAGTTTCTCAGTTCCAAGTTCGCAGAGAGATTGAAAGCGCAGGAGCTGAGCAGAACCAACGTGATCGTGGTGAGACATAAAATCAGCCAGCTTCTCCTCTTCAACTTTCATCACCCCCTGTGAAGTTTTTTCGATCAAATTATATCAGAATATCAGAAGAGACGATGATAGAATACATTTTGTGCGATCTGTGGAGGTGAGAGCATGGATAAACCCATCAAGATGGGTTCGGCAGAGAAACTGACCCCTTTGATCGAGGGATTCCAGGCAAGAAAGATCAAGTTCGAAAGTCCTTCTTTCGCTAAAGCCGAGATTCACAGAGATTGGCACGATCTTTATGTCGTTCTCGAAGGCAAAGCGAAAGTTCAGCTCGGCGAGCTTTCAGGCCAAATCGAGGAAGTATCTGTAGGCGAGCTGAGGAGCAACGAGATGAAGGTTCAACAAGAGATCGAACTCACAGAAGGAGACATCCTGTTGATCCCCGCAGGCGTTGCCCACAGAACGATCGTCGACAGTTTCTATGTGCAGTGGGTGTTCAAAATAGCACGAGTCAGAGGTTGAGCCCAACTTCCTCCAAGACTTTCTCCAAACGTTCTCTCATCTGCCGTGCCTGATCTTCTGGCAGGAACTTCAGTGGGGCGCGGCAGCCTCCAGCTTTAATTCCACGCCAATTCAAGACCATCTTGAGCACGGGAATGCTCGCACCGTCCAAAATCGCGAGGGAGACTTTTGTCAGCTTCTTTTGAGTTTCTCTCGCAGACTCTAAATCTTTCGACTGGAACTGCTTGTAAAGCTGCACGAAGAACTCTGGAAAGACTGCTCCAGGTCCAGACACGCAACCTTTCGCACCCATTTGAAGCACTGTCAGAAAGGCTCGGTCAGAACCGACGACCACATCGAAGCTTTCGGGTGTATCGTTGATCAAAGAAAGCACATGCAAAAGGTCTTGCGAGCTGTCCTTGATACCGACAAAGTTGGGCTTTTCTTTGTGCACCTTCGTGGCGATCTCTGCAGTGATCCAGTTGTTAGTGAGCGCGGGTATGTTGTAGAGGTATATGGGAAAGTCTTCGATGTCTTTGCTACATTTCAGGAAGAACTCCACCAGCTCTTCGGATCTGTATCTGTAATAGAATGGTGAAACGATCGATGCCCCGTCCGCACCTACCGACTTGGCGTGGAAGAGGAGATCTCTCACCTCATCGATTCTCAACGCACCACAGTGTGCTATCAGAACAACCCTGCCATCGACTGCCCTCACGAAACTCTCGAGTGTTTTCTTTCGTTCTTCGATCGATAACAAAAGTCCTTCACCCGTTGTACCGAGCGCGAAGATGCCGTTCACACCTTTTTCTACGAGAAAATCTACATAGTCCTTGATCGCCGCATGATCCACCTTCGAACCATCTTCGTTCATGGGTGTCAGTGCGGCGACCGTTACACCGTAGAGTCTCTTCATGTGAACTCCTCCTTCAGAGCTTTCCAAGTTTCTTCAGCGCGTTCTTGAGTCTTTCCGATTCCGATTGCGTTGCAGGTTTCAGAGGAAGCCTCGGCATGGACGTTGGAAGACCGCTGACCAGCTCGAACGCAGCCTTGACGAGTGGTGTCGGGTTCGTCCTGCCTTCGCCTCTGAAGGCGACGAAGAGTTCGTACATCGAAAGGAACGTTTCTCTCGCTGTTTCAACGTCGCCTTCGAGGAAGGATTCTATGGATCTTCTCATCAAATCGCCCACGACGTGTGAACCTCCACTCACAACGCCGACTCCACCTTGGAGCAATACCTGCAGGATCATCGTATCGTCACCAGATTGACCTCCTCCCAATTCCCTGAAGGGAATAGGATTCCTTTCGGGGTTGGGCTTCCCGCTTCTACGTGGTATGACTTACTAGGATATAAGGGTTACCCCTGAATATCCTGGCAGCGGTCTCCCACTCCACGGGCTTGACTTCGGGTCGGTCCAACCCTACTACTTTTTTCAACATATTTATCGCAGCGTTCAAGTCTCGGTCAATTTCTAAACCGCAAACAGGACATCTGAAAATTCTTTCCGACAACGAAACATCATGCTGGCTGCTGCACCTGCTGCATGTCTTCGTTGTCGGCACAGAACTTTTAATTGCCACAGTAGAAACTCGAAGACTGTCGCTCAGTCTTCTCTTAATTGTCCCTACTGCGCTGTAATGTACTGACTTTGAAAAATATCCATCTTTCCAACCTTTAATTTTATCGTCTTGAAAACACACCGTCTTATACCTGTACAACAACGAACAGGTTTTGTTAATTACGTCGCGCTTGATGTTCGTTAACCTTTCATACTCCCTCGCGATCTTTTGTTTTGTTTTATACCACCTTTTGGAGCCTTTCTGCTGTCGCGCAAGTTGTCTTTGCAACTTTTTCAAGCGTTTTGTTTCCTCTATCTGCCATTCAAGTTTGAGTCCGTTTGATAGTACCAACCCAGCAGGTTTAAAATCAATTCCAGCAGCAACATCGAACGTCTGCCATACCCTCGGTTTTATTACGCTTTTTCTGCTTTTCCTTGCTTCCCACGCTTCTGTGTATTTGTCCCTGTCTATGTAGCAAGTTACAAAAAGGTAGATGCCACTCGGTTTTCTTACAAGTTCTGCTTTTGCTATTTCGCTATCTTCTGGAATCTGACAAGCTCCCAATACTCTCAAAGGTTTCTTGATGCCCTGTATCTTAACTTTTGTCTTTTGCCGGTTAACAAACTTAAAAGTATTCCCAAATTGTTTGAGGGGAATTGAATTAACGTGCTGCTTGAATTGCAGCTTGCCAGTTTTGTCGCCGTTTTGCTTTTGCTTGTGAAGAGCGTACAAGTTCCACCTTATTCTTTCCACCAGAGACTGCTTCATCTGTGAGCTGAGATTTTCGATTTTTCTTCTTTCTAAATTTTCCCCCACCTTTATTTCAACTTCTTTTAGCTTCCATGCATCGTCGTTAAGTCTGTTGTCGACATCTGCGACTATGTAGTTGTACAACCATTTTGCTTCTAGAAACAGCCTTAAAAGTTTTTCTTTTGTCGCTTTTGAGGCACAATCAAGATTAATTTTTAGCTGATACACCACAGGTATTTGGTTTTTTCTTCTCTGTTTAGTCTGTTGCAACGTTTGCCTAATTCTTTCTCGTTTTAGCATTTTACCGGCTCCCTAATAATACTGAAAAACTTCTTGCTACTTCTATTATACGAGGCACTCTCAAGATAATTTAAGACAATCCCCGAAGGGGATGTACTTTCTGGCTGATTCTGTAATCGGTGGTCTGCAACGGGTTGATCCCCGCCTCGTCCTTCACAGCGAAGATGTTGTCTATCGAGGCGAGCCTCGCCAACGTTTCTGGTGCGAGGTTCACACCCGTGAACAGAGGAATGTTGTACACCATGACGGGAAGCGAGGTGCTCTGTGCTATCAGTTTGTAATGTTCGAAGATGCCTTCT
>JAPYWY010000058.1 GCA_028276125.1 Pseudothermotoga sp. | reverse complement strand
CTTACGAGTTCCACAGTCATTCCGAGCACGTCAGCCTTTATCTGATTCCACAGATCGTTGGTTGCTTGCCCTCCCGTGGTCCTGATAGTTTCGATCCTCGCCCCAGCCCTTCTCATCTCGTCAATGATATGCCTCACGGCGAAGGCAACACCTTCCGCTGCGGACACGATCAAACTCTTGGCATTGCTCTCCAAGTTCAGACCAAAGAGAATTCCTCTCAGCTTCGGGTTCCAATACGGACTTCTTTCGCCCACCAAGTGCGGCAGGAAGATCACTCCGGTGGGCCTCTTGACGTTCGAGAGTGAGAGACCCTTCACGCTTCTGAACCGAGCCACACGGTGCGCCATCCATTCGATGGCCTTCCCTGAAGTTGTCAACAAACCACTTATCTTCCACAGTGGCTCTATGAAGAAGGGCGTGGTTATCAAACCAGGTGCGTGAACTTCAACGTCACTGCAAAGCGTTATACCTTCCGAAGTTCCGGCGCGATCGCATGCAACGGTTGGTTTGAGCGTGTTCGTCCCCAAAAGCGCAGCCGCAAAGTCAGGAGCACCAGCCACGACGATCACATCTTCCGGCAATCCGAGCCTTCGAGCCACGTCCTCGAGCAGCTTGCCGATCATCTTTGAAGGTTCCACGAGTTCTGGGATGATGAAGGTTTCAGAAAGATCGAACTTGTCAAGAATTTGTCCGTACCAGGGGGAATAACCGTACTGTCGGAAAGTCGCGTTCACGAATCGATTGGTCAGCTTCAAGATCAAATAATCGGCAGGTTGAAGCAGATAAACCTTCTCGTTCAAAACCTTCTTGAGCTCGATCAGCTTGGCCGTCGCCGAGGCCGTTTGTTCGTCTATGCCCTGCGCCCTCAAGAATTGCACATGTCGTTGACCCCTGACGTCGAGCCAACCTATCGCTTTGCCAACCAGTCTGCCTTCTGTATCGACCATCACGATGGTCGGTCCCTGACTGCTGGCACAGATGGCGCGCACGTTTTTTCTGAGCTTTACATCCGTTGCATGCACACCACGGACGAAGGCTGTCCACCATTTCTTCGGATCTATTTCGTGCTTCCCATTGGAAACATCTTCTTTGCACTGCCTTTCGAAGTGAAAAAGCTTTCTTCCCTCTGTATCGAACAACGCCAACTTGACGTTGGTGGTCCCGATGTCAACCGCCATGATCAAATCAGAAGACACCTCGATCTCCCCTTCTCTTGTACCTCAACACTTCTTCGAAGTGCGTGTACAAGCTCTTGAATCTCTCTTTGTCCAGATTAAACAGCTTCAAGAGCAACATGTCGAGTACAAACAGCTGCACGAACCGTGTCAGAAAACCACCCTCAGGAAACACCTCCGTCTTCACGTACACGGTCAAGAATACGTCTGCCAAATCAGACAGCGCGCTGCTCGGCGGAGCTATCGCTATCACGGTTGCATTGGCTTTCTTGGCGTAACTGACTGCATCGAGCAGATCACGCGAGGAATGACTGCTCGAGATCGCAACCAGACAAGAATTCTCGTTCAGAAACGAGGCAGAAATACTCTGCAAGAATGGATTCTCGAAGAAGTTCACTTGAAATCCGAACTGCTTCAGCTTCAAGAAAAGATCTCGTGCGGCAACGGTATCGAAACCGTACGCCGCTATTTCCACCACGCTGCTTTTCATGAGCGCGCTTGCAGCTTCTGTGAGATCGTCATCGCCGACGAGCTTCAACGATTCTTTGACCTCTTCGATGATGAAATTGACGTAATCGCGAGACACTACGGATATCTTCTCGACGTCGGGCTTCATGGATTCGAGCAAGCTTATCTCTTGTGCGAGCGCGAGGCGGAACTCCTTGAAACCGCTGAAACCCAGCTTTTTGCAGAAATCGACGAGGGAAGATGGGGACGTGTTTATTTTCTTAGCGAAATCGGTTATCTTCATCTCCAAAACGGAGTTCGGATCCTCTATCACGTGTCGGGCGATCTCACCGTGCACACCCCGCAACTGGGGAAGCAGGTCTTTGAGCCTGTGATAGACACTCCTCTTCACGGTGAACCACCCTTTTCTCCAATTTTCAACACATTGTAGATCAAAACCACACAGAGTGTCAAGATCAAGGGAATGGAGAGCACGATTTCGGCTGGCAAAGCCGTGAAAAGCTGCAATCTATGAGACAGGGCCACTGAGAAACCAAGCGTAAGTGATACACCGAGAACACCCAGAGGATTTTCGCCTCCAAGAACTGCAGCCACCAACGCGAGCCATCCTCTGTTGTTCGTCATTCCTGCAACGAACAAACCGAGGGGCAGTGAAAGCATCGAACCAGCCAGACCACAGAGAAGACCGCAGAACACGAAGGATGAAATCCTGATCCCATCGACGTTCAAGCCGAGCTGTCTCGCCACGGATTCGTTCTTACCAACCGCTCTCATCCTCAATCCCAACGGAGTTTTCGTGATGAGCCAAGAAAGGAACACAACAAACATCGCGACCAGCTCCAGAACGCTGTAATCGGACAGCAACGTGCGGAGTGTCTCATTGCGCTGGAGAGCCTCAAACCTAAGCACTGGGATTTTCGGTATCTCTTCGAAGAAGATGGTACCCTTCGAACCCAAAAGAATTGAAGACAAGAGAACGACCAAACCCGAAGCGGCAACGTTCACACCGAGCCCAACGACGAAGATGTCCGCCCTCAAATACCTGTGAAGGAACCACACAAACAGTGACATAAGACAAGACAAGATCATAGCGATCGTGACACCCAAGAGCCAACTGTTCGATCGAGCGGCCACGTAAACCGAAACAAAGCACGAGGTTAGCATCGTTCCCTCGATCGCTATGTTCAGCTTTCCGACCGTTTGGGTGAAGCTCGCGCCCAAGGCTGCCACGAGTATCGGTAAGGCTGAAGAAATGGATGATCTAAGCAACTGAGTCAGCATCTCGCTCACTCCGACGAAAGAGGAACTCCGCGGTCACCAAGCAAAAGACGATGCCCTGAACCAATCTGACGATCTCCGGCGGAGTTTGGACCATCAAAGAAGCGATCTCGCCGCCGCTCTCCAGATACGCGAAGAACAATGCCGAAAGAAAGATCAGCGCAGGATCATTTCTGACCAACAAAGAAACTGCTATGCCGTTGAACCCATTACCGTGTGAAAAGCCTCTCACCGCTCGACCATAAACACCGAGAATCTCAACCATGCCACCGACGGCGGCAACACCACCGCTCAAAAGCATTGCGAGCAACCAGATCTTCTCAACCTTTATACCATGAATTTTTGCAAAGCGTGGGTTCTCTTTCACCGTCTTGAACTCGTATCCCATCACAGAGTGCTTGCGTACGAAGTGGAACACCAAGCACAGCGTTAGGCCGATCACGTAACCGACGTGAAGGTTCGAAGGTGGCAAAATCTTTGCCAGTCCGATCCCCTCGTCCAAATACCTTGTGGCAGCCAAGGCCGCCTCGGGATCTCTGAAGGGACCGTTGAGCATGAAATCTCCAACGTAGATGAAGATCTGTCCGATCATGAAAGAACTGATGAGTTCGCTGAAACCAAACTCCAGCTTGAGCAAGGCCGAAGCCAAAGACAGTAACCCGCCCACGGAGAAGGAAACCACAAGGACAAAAAGCGTCGAAGACAGCCTCGATGTGGGAACGCTGAGGGCGATGATGGTTCCAACTATCGCACCGAAATAGTACTGACCCTCGAGTCCCAGATTGAACACTCCGGCCGAAAAGGCGATGCAGGCGGCGAGTCCTGTGAAAATGAGGGGCACCGACGCAGCCAACATGTTGCCAAAATAGTAGAGGTTGGAGAAAGGACCGAGGAAGAACCAACGCAGAGTTTCGCGCGGTTGACGAGAGGTCGCACCGAGGATCACGGCACATATGAGGAAGGCCACGACAACGGTGAAAATCGGAGAGAGAACCTTGCGATGTGTCACGCTTCACCTCCAACCGAGGAAAAGAGTACGGCAGGTTCAGCCAGCCCTTCTGTGTGCAACACTCTCTTCAACTTGCCCTTGGAAAAGATCAGTATCCTGTCGCAGAGACCAAAGGCTTCCTCAGCATCGTTCGTGGCTATCAACGCGCAACCGTAAGATTTCAGCTGCTGCAGCCTCTGAGCTATGTAATCTTGCACTCGAACGTCTAAACCAGACGTGGGTCTACACGCAAGGAGCAACTTTGGCCTTTGAAAGAGTTCTCTGGCCAAGATCAACCGTTGCAGATTACCACCGGAGAGTGTTCTAACGGGTTGTGCGACCGAGACAGTCTTCACCTCGAAATCTTTCAACATGTCGAGAGTGTAACGCTTCAGAAGGTCCCAATTCAAGAGCCCGAACTTTGCGTAAGGTTTTTCTCGGTACACATTCACTATGGCATTCTCCAAGATCGAACCTTCCAAATTCAAAGCTTCCTTCAAGCGATCCTTCGGTACGTAAGCTATGCCGAGCCTTCTCCTTTCACGGATCGAAAGTTGCGTTATGTCACACGTCTGGAAGAAGATTCGCCCAGACGAAGGATTCCTCAAACCAATGAGCACCTCGAGCAAGTCGAACTGACCATCGTTCCCCAGACCAAAGAGACCGACCGTTTCGCCTTGTCTCACCGAGAGAGATACACGATCCAGAACGAGCCTCTTCCCAGTCTTGAGTGTGAGGTCCGAGATTCTCAACAATTCCTCGCCGACCTGGGCACACACGCTCGAAGGTTCCGAAGAGCGAAAGCCCATCGCCTCAATCACTCGTTGAACGTTCAGCTTTGAAGTCTCCTCGCTCAGAACCGTTTCTCCCTCCCTCAACACCGTCACTCTGTCTGCAATCTTCAAAGCTTGATCCACGTCGTGTGTTATGAACAAGATGGCACATCCCGTGCGCTTGAGTGACACGAGTAACTCGAACAGTCTTTCCTCTTCACTTCCACCGAGATACGCCGTGGGTTCATCGAGCAACAACACGCGCGCACCGAAGATCAAAGCACGTGCTATCTCGACCTTCTGTTTTTCTGCCATGCTCAGATCGGCAACTCTCTTGTTGAGCGCGACCAAAGAGAGTTTTTCGCAGAGTTTCCCGATCTCGTCTTCGGCTTTCTTCTTGTCCAGAAAGAAGAGTCTACGAGGTTCCCTTCCGAGGAACAAGTTTTCGAAGACCGTCAATTCGTCCACAAGGGAAAGATTTTGATGCACCAACACTATACCATGACGCATCGCGTCCTTCGGTGTTCTGAAATCCACAACTTTCCCATCCACGAAGATTTTCCCAACGTCGGGTTGTAGCTCGCCGGCGAGGATCCGCACTAACGTGGTCTTTCCGGCTCCGTTCGCACCGAGGAGCGCGTGTATGCTCCCAACCTCGAGAGACAAGTTTGCCCCCCTCAGCGCTCTCACACCGGAGGGATGGAACGTTTTTTGAACGTTCAGAAGTTGCACGATCACTTTGCTTCTCATGGCAGAGGCTGGATAGAACCTTCCTTCAGCTTTTCGTAAACTCTGAGCATCTCGCTTTTGATCTCTTCTGGTACGTTCTTGATGTAGTTCGGATCATCGAAGGTGAAACCGATCATTCCTTCCCTGACACCCCACACCTCTCTCGTTCCGAACTTCAACTGGTTCTTAACGGCCCTCGAGAGAACCTCGTAGATGGCTTTATCCGCATGTTTCAAAGCGCAGGCGAGGATGACTTCAGGATCTTTGTCGATGTAGTTTGAGTCGACTCCTATCACGTACCTTCCCATCTCCCGTGCCTTTCTGACCGCGCCCATACCAGAACCACCGGCGACCAGAAAGATGATGTCCACTCCCTGTTCGTACTGAACTTCGGCCAGCTCGGCACCTTTGCTCGGATCAGCCCAGCTTCCGACGACGGAGAAGAACACTTGAATGTTCGGATCGACATCCTTTGCACCTTTTTCGTATGCCGGTTTCATCTTCTCCATCATGGCAGGATAAACGTCACCTGCAATCATACCGATCTTCAGCTGTTCGTTTGCTCGTGGCATGTCGCTCTTCGTGACGAGTGCGGCGAAGTAACCCGCCAGATAAGCCATCTCTTCATCCTTGAAGGCGAGCGAATAAACGTTCGGCAGAACTGGTGCCAATGCGTCCATGAGAATGAACTTTTGGTTTGGGAAGGTTTTAGCGGTGTTTTCAACGTTCTTCGGCATACCTTCGGTGAAGGTGACGATCAAATCGTAGCTCTTGGAAGCTGCGAGGCTCGTGAGAAGGGTTACCCAGCGCGCGGGATTGTAACCGCCTTCGATGATCTTGACATCGAACCCGAAATCTTGTGAGGCTCTGCGCGCACCGGCCACCATCATCTCGTAGATTGCGTTGCCAGCCACTTCACCCGTGATGAGCAATGCGATGGAGTAAGCATGAAGCATGGCCGCGACAAACACCAACAAGAGTACTAACTTCCTCACGATTCCACCTCCCACTGGTATAATGGATGGGGAGAGGATTATACCGAAATCATTTCAGATTTTTCGAAACTATTTTACCACCCCCTGCGATCTTCAGTCCGTTGTGCGTCCTTCCTTAACTCAAACTTCACCTTGTTTTGTCCTGAGACTTTTCGCCAAAAGTGTGGTATGATCTATTCGCCATTCAGCTCGAAGGGAGTTGGTATCATGGGTCAAGATGATCTCGACGTCTTTGTGTTGACGGACGAAGAAGGTCATGAGCATCACTTTGTCGTCCTCGCGGAGATCGAAGATGGGATGAAGAAGTATTGGATCTGCGAAGAGATCATGATGGACGAGGAAGGACAGATCGAGCAGTTCGGTGACATTTACCCGTTCGAAGTTAAGGAAGCGGAAGATGGAGGACTCTACATAGATTCGGTCCAATCTGAAGAGGAGTTCGAACGGGTATCCAAGGCATGGGAAGAACTCTTGGAAAAGGATGAAGAGTTGAGGAAACTCGTTGAGCCCGAAGACCACCAGCACGAATGATACTCAGAGAGATGGACAAAGCCGGCCGAAAGGCCGGCTTCGTCTTTAACTACACTTCGACCAACCGCAGTTTCTACACGCGATACATCCTTCCTGCTTGAAGAGAGAATTCTTGCTCAAACACGATGGACAGTACACGTTCCCGTTCGAGTCGACGTAGTAACCTTCCTGCCATTCGAGCTTGTTGGCTTGGACAAACCTTTCGATTTCTTCAGCACTCTTCGTGGTTCCGTCCCACGAATCGTTCTGACGGGGTGAAGGCCAGAGCGAGGAGAAATCTTCGATCGCCTTCTTGATCTCCAGTCCGACGTTTCTGACATATTCTCCCTTCACCTTCGTCAGTTGTTCGATGATCTCGTCTGGTGAAACACCCGCGCGCAAGGCGATGGAACAGAGTCTCCCTATGGCTTCGGCCGTCTCCGTCCCGTTGGAGAGAAAGATCTCGATCGCCTCGCCGTTGTCGTCGAAAGAAACCGTTATGTAGGTCGTGCCGTCAGAGGTCCTGTACTTCCTCGTCACACTCCTGAGCGTTTCTTTCCTCGGCCTGGGTCTCAGCTTGTGCTTTTCATCCACGATGAAGAACTGCAACTTTCCTTCCTTCTTCTGTGCAGACTTTGCTGTGGTGAGGACCTGGGTCCTCAACGAGCCGTCGCGATAAACTGTCAAGCCCCGGATCTTGTGTTTCAAAGCCTCCACGTAGATCTCCAGAACGTCATCGACGCTCACCGAGTTCGGCATGTTGATCGTCTTGGAAATGTTGTTGTCGACATAACACTGGAAAGCCTCCTGCATCAAGAGATGGTCCATGGGGCTTATATCGAGGGCGACCACGAAAATACGTTTCCATCTCTCGTCCACGTCGAGACTTTTCAATCTTCCCTTCTCTATCAACTCGTTCTCGATCCTCTTCAGATCCTCGGCTGGCATCTTCTTCCTGAGAACTTCGTTCACGTACAGAAGTGGCTCCCGTTCACCGCTGCTCTGCTTGTTCACGTACCTGACGTAAGCCAAGAGAAAGTTTGGTTCCAGACCTGAAGAAGTGTCGGCGATGTTCGAAATGGAACCGGTCGGCGCTATGGCGAGAACCGCAACGTTTCTCTTGTGTTTCTTGGCCCGCGTTCTGAAATGCTCCTTGATTTCGTCATCGTAATCGCTCACGTCCGTTGAGAACGGCACGAAGTTTTCCTCTCTCACGTACCTGCTCTGCGAGAAGAGCGGGAAGTTTCCTTTTTCCTCACCAAGATCCGAGGATACCTCGTGTGAATGCAAGGAAATGAACGCCATGAGGTTCTTGGCAAAACGACGTGCCTCTTCGCTGTCGTATGGCATCTCCATCTGGTACAGCAGGTCCGCAAAGCCCATGATACCCAGACCAAGCCTTCTGGATTCTTTCACGGCTCTCTCGATCTTGTCTATGGGGAACACGTTCACGTCGATGACGTTGTCCAAGAACCTGGTCGCAACCCGCACGATCTTTTCGAGTGCGTCCCACGCGAACTTTCCATCTTCATAGA
>JAPYWY010000054.1 GCA_028276125.1 Pseudothermotoga sp. | reverse complement strand
ACATCTATCGAACCGAGGTTGCATGCCTCGTAAGGTCCAAGCCCGATCTCACCACAGGGGTTCGTCGAGATGATCTGTCTCGTCGGATAAAGTGCGTAGTACTTGTTCATCTCTCCAAGGAACACCATGCCTGGATCGCCCGTCTCCCAAGCGTTCTGCGCCATCAACTGGAATATTTCTCTTACCTTGACTTGTTTCTTGCCGGTCCACTTCGGATGGTGCAACTCGATCTGACCATCCTGCTCGTACAACGTCAAGATTTCCTCACGCCGCATGGGAATGCCGACGGAGATGTTGAAGAACCTGAGCACGCGCTCACCGTCGTTACCACGCTTAGCCTGGATGAAGTCAACGATGTCTGGATGATCGATGTTCAGAATGCCCATCAGTGCACCGCGTCTCCTGTACCCTTGTTCGACCACCGAAACTGCGGAGTTGAAAACGTGCATGAAGCTTATGGGACCGGATGCTTTACCGTGTGTACCAGCGACGAAGCTTCCGTTCGGTCTGAGCGTGCTGAAGTTGCTACCTATACCACCGCCGACCTTGGTTATCATCGCGTACTCCTTCACGGCCGTGAAGATCCCGTCTATGCTGTCCTCGACGGGTACGACGAAGCAGGCCGAAAGCATGTGAAGGTGGTTCCTCTGCTGGATGATCTTCTCGTAATCTTCAAGCTTCATGTTCTCCAAAGGTTTGTACAGCAGTTCAAAATCCACACCCATGCCAGCGTTGAACAGTGTGGGACTGTTCGGAATGAAGATGCGACTCGAGAGCAATTCATAGAAGGCTTCTTCCCAACTCTTGATGTGATCCAGACGTTCTCCCGCAGTCAACTGTTGCAAGCGAGGATTGTTCAGCAATTCTGCGGCAGCGATCACGCGCGCCACCCTTCTTGAAAGTTCATTCCAACTGCTCTCCAAATATTCCCCTTCTCGGTTTTTCAGGTAGTACCTCTCCCTCAGGATTTTCTCAGCGTTCTGGGATGGAGGTACGTTCTGCCATCTCTTCACGAGCTCGTGCATGAAAAAACCCCCTTTCCGGGGGTGATTATACTACTTATTGTGCCCTTGTGCAATAGTATACTATATGTTGTATGAACTGTTCACGATGCTGTGCGCCAGAGTCTTGAAGAACACAGTTATGTCGACGTACTCCACGGGGATCTTACAGGTCAAAGTCGTTGGTGCAAAACAAACGATGCCCTTCACCCCTGCTTTCTCGAGTACACAAGCCAAATCGTTTGCCGCGGAAGCGGGTACCGCGAGCACCGCTATGTCCACTCCATGTTCCTTCACGAACCTTTCCAGCTCGGACACGTCCCTGACTTTCAAGCCCGGAGCGATCTGCTTGTTGATCTTGCGTTCGTCCGAGTCGAAGACGGCAACGATCTTGAAGTTGTTCTGCTCCAGACGTTTGTGGTTCGCGAGTGCCTTGCCTATGTTGCCCGCACCCAGTATTATCACCGACCACGTTTTGTAGAGACCGAGCACCTCACGGATCTTCTGTGACAAGTTTTTCACATCGTAACCCAAACCCCTCTGACCGAGGTTACCAAAATAAGACAGGTCCTTTCGAACCTGCGAGTCCTTTATCTGCAGCATCGAAGCGAGTTGTTTGGAGGAGATAACCTTTATCCCCTTTTCTTCCAAGTTAGAAAGACAGCGTAAATAGACTGCAAGTCTCCTTATGACAGGCCTTGGGACCTTCTCCAACGCAACCCCTCCAAGTGCAATTTTTCTCAAGGGTATTATAGCTCAATTTCTCGCCTCGAACGTGCCCTTCACGATCTGTTCTTTGTTCAACATGAGAATTTTGCCTTTCGCTATCACGGTGTCTATGTTCAGATCTTGATCCAAGAGTACGATATCCGCATCCATCCCAACGGAAAGAGTGCCCTTGTCTGTGAGTTTCAAGATCTTCGCCACGTTCTTCGTGATGGGTAACAGGGCCTTTTCGAGTGGTGTTGCGTGCATGGCAGCCAACCTCGCCTGTTCGTACAAGGTCGAGACCTTGCCGACGTCCAGTCCCACAAAGTTGCCCTTTTCGTCGAAGCGCGGTAAACTTCCTTGTCCGTCGGAACTGAACGTGATCTGTGATTCGAATCCATGCTCAGACAATTCCTTGAACACACGCCAAGGCAACAACTCATCCTCCAGAAGCTCACCGATGCTCGTCGTGAGATCGATGAATCCCCCCATCGATAGCCACTCGATCGACGAGTTCAGCAACTTTGAATTCCTGTTGATGTGTGTGGGTAAGAACTGCGTGATCGGTATCTCGCTCGTCTTCACTACCTTCACGAGTGGTTCCAGCATCGTTGGTCCGTCACCCACATGAACGTTGACCACCCCAGCCTTACCGCTCAGCATGCCTCCGATGCGTGCATCGGCTGCGAGCCTCTTCAACTCGTCCAGAGTCGGTTGCGAAGATCTGTGATCGCTGATCGCTACCTCTCCGACCCCTATGACTTTGTCGATCAGAACGATGTCTTTGATGATGCTTCCAGTCAACGTCACGGGCGGTACACGGTAGGAACCAACGTAGATGTAGCTCGAAGCGCCCTCCTCTTCGAGCGCTTTGGCCTTCGCGTACAACGACTCCAAGCTCCTCGTCACCCCGTCGGTTCCCAAACAACCCACCACTGTGGTGATACCAGCGCGTACGAGGTCTGAAAAGGAAAGTTCGTAGGTACGTGTCCTGAAGCCTCCCTCGCCACCACCACCCAAGATGTGGACGTGACTGTCGATGAATCCAGGAACGGCAATCTTCTTCGAGCAATCGATGACTGAGAGATTCGGCAGGCACACCGTCAGTTGTTCCTCGATCGCAACGATTCTGTCAACGGCAAGGAGGATGTCTCTGACGCCGAGAGGCTCTGGCGAGTAGACTGTAGCGTTCTTCAAGAGTATCATAGCAACACCTCAATCTTCGTCTTCATAATCCGATAGATCGTGAAAGTCCTCGAGATCTTCGTAGTCGTAATCTTCATCGTACTCGTCGGAAAATTCCTCTGAGAAGAGCCAACCACAGATGGGGCATTCGTCGATGTCGTCATCGATAACTGCACCACAGTCTGGACATTCTTTTTTCTCAAAGACATAGCCACAAGAAGGGCACTTTCTCACGTTGTTCTTGCACTTCTCTCCACATTGCGGACATCTCTTCCATCCACCCATGCTCTTACCTCCCTCTATGAACGTCCCACAATTCGACTTTTCGTTCCAGCAACACGTTCTACGAGATCAAAAATCACGCTTTTGATTATAGCTCACTCTGTTGGGGACTGACCCTAACACGACGAATGTAACGATTTCATTCCGCTGAGATGTTTTTCTCGCTCTTCGGCACTTTCTTTCCCAACACGTGTTATATTAAATCATCACGGTGCGGAAAGCACCAAGCATTAGGAGGTTAGAAGCATGTACAACGGTACAGTGAAATGGTTCGACTCTAAGAAAGGCTACGGTTTCATCACCAGAGACAACGGAGAGGACGTCTTCGTGCACTTTTCCGCGATCAAGGTCGACGGATTCAAGACGCTCAGGGAAGGCCAGAAAGTCCAGTTCGAAATCCAGCAGGGCAGCAAAGGACCTCAAGCTGTCAATGTGACTCCCATAAACTGAGAGTCGAGCTGAAGAGAAGGCGGAGCCGAAAGGCTCCGCTTTTTTATAGCAGCGTCGCGATCATGAGCGCCTTTATCGTGTGTTTTCTGTTCTCGGCTTCGTCCCAGACTTTACTCTGCTTTCCTTCGATGACCTCGAAGGTGACTTCTTGTCCTTTGACGGCGGGCAGACAATGCAGAAAGATCGTTTCGCTTTTGCCCGTTTTCTTCATGAGCTGTTCGTTCACTTGGTATGGCCTCAAGAGTCTTTCGCGCTCCGCTTGTTTGTCTTCCTCACCCATCGAGGCCCACACGTCCGTGTAAATCACGTCGGCTCCATCGACGGCCTCTTCTGGGTTCTCCTCAATCTGGATCGTGCCACCAGTTTCTTTGGCGACTTCAAGACAAATCTTGAGCAGTTTTTCATCCGGCCTGAGCTCTTTCGGAGAGCACACAACATAATGCATGCCCATCTTCGCGCATCCTATCATGAGTGAGTTAGCCATGTTGTTTCTTCCATCGCCCATGAACACGAGCTTGATACCTTTCAATCTTCCAAAGACTTCCTGCACGGTCATGAGGTCCGCTAGCACCTGCGTCGGGTGGAAAACGTCAGTCAAGCCGTTGTAGACAGGAACTCCCGAATACTTCGCCAAAACCTCCACGGTCTCCTGCTTGAAACCCCTGAACATGATCGCATCGACCATCCTGCCGAGCACTCTCGCGGTATCCTCTACAGATTCCTTCGCTCCGAGTTGAATGTCCTGGATCGAAAGGAAGATGGGATGGCCACCCTCTTCCGCGAAGGCTGTTTCGAACGCGAGCCTTGTCCTCGTGGACCTCTTCTCGAATATCATGGCCAAGGTTTTTCCAACGAACCTTCTGTGAACGACCTTCGCCCTGCTCTCGCGCTTCACCTGGAACGAGAGATCGAGCAGATAGCTTATCTCTTCGGGTGTGTACTCCAAGAGCGTCAAGAGCGATCTTCCTGTAAGGTTCACCGCCATTTTTCAAACCTCCCTACTCGTGATATGTGAGAATCTCTCTCAAAGGTTTTCTCGGTCGATCTCTTCTCGGTTCAGCCGCATGACCGATCGGCAGCATCGCAACACATCTCTGACCCGCCGGCAGACCCAAGATCCTGTTCACCTTCTCTTCGTCGAAGGCGCCAATCCAACAGGTGTCCAAACCGAACTCTCGTGCGATCAACATGATGTAGGTGATCAGCGCAGCCGTGTCTTGAATGCAGTAAAGGTTTCTTCCCCTGTCACCGTAACGTGAACCGCTCTCTTCGGGTACAGCAACGACACAGATGACCCATGGCGCCTCCTCGATGTAGGTCTGTCCGAACGCAGCCTCACGGAGCGCTTTCTTCAAGGATGGATTCCTCACAACATGCAGTCGCCATGGCTGTCTGTTTCCAGCGCTGGGTGCGTTGAGGGCAAGTTCGAGGATTTTTTCGATCGTTTCCTTTGCAACTTCCTTGTTCGTGTCGTACTTTCGAATGCTCCTTCTGGTTCTTATAGCTTCTAACAGTTCCACTCGATATCCCCCCTACAGCACGACGATGTCTTCCACCTTGGAGCCTGTGGAAACGTGGGAGATTTTCACGCCGGTTTCCTGCTCGACTCTCCTCAGAAACTTTTCAAAGGGAGGCGAGTTCAAATCTTTCCATCCTTCGATTTCTTCGTACACCGGCTCGGCTTTGTGGATGTTTCTGAGATTCTTCACGTCTCGGACTTTCACCCCATCAACGTTGTAAGCGACACACACGGCCAACCTCTCAAAGCCGTTCAGCACGTCCGCTTTGGTGAGGATCAATTCGTCACACCCGCTCACTCTCACAGCGTACCTGAGCAGCACGAAGTCGAGCCAGCCACACCTTCTGGGCCTACCCGTTGTAGCACCGTACTCACCGCCGAGCTTTCTGATCTTCTCTCCCAGTTCGTTCTTCAATTCCGTTGGGAATGGGCCTTCACCCACTCTGGTGGTGTAGGCCTTCGTCACACCGATCACCCTGTCCAGCTTGATGGGAAAACCGAAGCCCGCCTGAACGCCACTGCTCGAACAGTTGGTCGAGGTGACGTAGGGATACGTTCCCACATCGACATCGAGCAGAACACCCTGGGTGGCCTCAAACAAGAGATCTTTGCCTTTCAGTCTTTCGAAGGCCTCAACACTGTCGATCAAATGATGAGAGAGTCTGTGGTAAATTTCAAGCATCTGCTTCAGAATCGAGTTCGCATCGATGTCGAGATTCCACACTCTCACAAGCTCTGCGAGTTTTCTCTCGAGCAACACTTCATCTTCAAAATCTTCAAGTCTCACTCCGAAACGCAAAGCTCGATTGGCATAACACAGGCCTATACCTCTTCGAGTGGTGCCAACGGGTTCACTGCGTGCCGCATCGATCTTTCCGTCGAGCTCTCTATAGAAAGGTACGACAACGTGCGCTTGTTTGGACACCTGGAGCGACTCACCGCTGCCTGGAAAGAATTGCTCCAGCTGTTCGATCTCTTGCGAAAGCACGTTCAAGTCCACCGCTACACCCGTGGCTATGTACATACCCTTGCGAAGCCTCAAATCGGCAGAAGGAACCAAATGATGCACGAGCTTGAACTGACCGTAGTCCACGGTGTGACCTGCGTTACTTCCGCCGCTGTAACGAACGACACAATCGTACTTCCTTGAAAGGTACGTCACTACCTTTCCTTTTCCTTCGTCTCCCCATTGAAGACCAACCACAACAGAGTTCAACTGAATTCACTCTCCTTCGAACCTCGAGAAGATGCGATCAACGTTCTTCAGGAAATGATTCGGATCGAAAATCTCTTCCAAGTCTTTTGAAGTCAAAAACGGCACATTCTGAGCCACGAGGGTTTTGAAATCTTCTTGCGTCTTCCAACATCTGAGCGCGAGAGACTGTACAAGATCGTAAGCTTCACTTCGGCTCATACCCTTCTCAACGAGTCTGAGCATCACTTTTTCCGAATAAACGAGCCCACGGGTCAGATTCAAGTTCTTCAACATCCTGTCCTCGTACACGGTGAGATTCTCTATCAGATGGTTCGTCTTGACGAGCATGTAGTAGAGCGTCTGCGTGGCATCTGGGAATATGTAACGTTCTGCAGAGGAGTGTGATATATCCCTCTCGTGCCAAAGATTGTTGTTCTCCAAAGATGAATTCACGAAAGAACGCACGATCCTCGCAAGACCGCAGAGCCTCTCGCACAGGATCGGGTTCTGTTTGTGCGGCATGGCACTGGAGCCTTTCTGACCTTCTTTGAAAGGTTCTTGCACCTCCAGAACTTCCGTTCTTTGAAGGTGCCTCACCTCGGTTGCGATCCTCTCCACACCACTCGCCGTCAACGCCAAGACCATGACGAAGAACGCATGATGATCTCTGCCAACGATTTGACTCGAGATCGGTGTTGGCTTCAGGCCCAGCTTGGTCAGCGCGAGTTCCTCAACCTCGGGTGGAACGTTCGCGTAGTTTCCAACCGCACCGCTGATCTTGCCAACCTTCACTTGTTCCCGAGCAATCCTCAACCTTTCTTGGTTTCTTTTCATCTCCGCATACCAGTTCAACACCTTGAGACCAAAGCTCGTCGGCTCGGCGTGTACCCCATGTGTCCTTCCGATCGTGACGGTGTGCCTATGTTTGTTGGCGAGAACCCAGAGAGACTTCAAGAGCTTCGACAGCGCCTCCAGTAAGATGTCGCTGCTCTCGACGAGCGCGAGGGACAACGCCGTGTCTATGACATCCGAGGACGTCAGCCCGTAGTGGAAATACCTCGCCTCATCCTGCATGTTCTTCGTCGCCATCTTGATGAACGCGATGACCTCATGGTCCGTTTCACGTTCGTAACTCTCGAACAATGAAAGATCGATCAGTGCATTCCTCTTCGCCTTTTCACTCACACCAGGAGGGATCAGACCCAGCTGCTCGTAAGCTTC
Source organism: Pseudothermotoga sp. (assembly GCA_028276125.1). GTDB lineage: Bacteria > Thermotogota > Thermotogae > Thermotogales > DSM-5069 > Pseudothermotoga_A. The sequence goes on along the minus strand of JAPYWY010000054.1, from coordinate 1,227 downwards.
CATGACAGCAAGCTCCACCGCGAGCCACCTGCGAAGGTTGGCTTGAACACTCCAGAGTTCTTTCATCGGTGACAGTGCGTACCTTTCGACCACACGGTTCACATCCTTTCCGGTGCACTGACCCTCAACAGAGATAAACCTTTCTTGAGCACAAGTAACGTCGCGTACGCGAGGTTCAATCTGGCGTTGGACAAGCGTGGATTGTTTGGATCGAGGACAAGACACTTGGTGTAGAAGCTGTGGAAGTCGTAGGCGAGAGCTTCAAGGTACTGGGTCAGTTTGTTGGGTGAAAGGGTTTTTTCAACTTCGTGCAGGGTGTCCTCAAACAAGTCGAGTCTCCTCACCACGGCGAATTCGGCTGGATCATCCAGCAACTCGAGGTCTGAGTTCTTGTTGAAGTTTATGGACTTGTTCTTCGCCTGCTCGAAGAGACTGCAGATCCTCGCGTGAGCGTACTGAACGTAGTAAACAGGATTGTCCATACTTCTCGCCTTTGCAAGTTCCAAATCGAAGACCATGTGTGTGCTTGTGTCTATCATGGCAAAGAAGTAACGTGTCGCATCCTTGCCAACTTCTTCGACCAGTTGTCGCAGCGTGACGAATTCGCCCGCGCGCGTCGACATGCGCACGATCTCCTCGCCACGCTTGAGCGTCACGAACTGGTGGAGTATCACGTTGAAAAATCCATCTTCGATGTCCAAAGCTTTCATGGCGGCGATCATCCTCGGTATGTGCCCATGATGATCGCTTCCCCATATGTCGTAAACCTTGTGAAAACCCCTTTGGTACTTGTTGAAATGATACGCGATGTCGGTCAGGAAATACGTGTAACTTCCATCGCTCTTGATGAGCACTTTGTCTTCCTCTTCAACGAAGTGCGAAACTTTCAGCCAGACCGCACCATCTTTTTCGTAGATGAATCCCTTCTTTCTGAGAAACTCGAGTACCTTCTGCACAGTCCCGTCTTCAATAAGGCTCGTCTCGGAAAAGTACACGTCGAACTCGCACTCGAGAGAGTTGAGATCTTCTTTCATGTTAGCCAATATGTTTTCCACGGCGTAATGCTTGAAGAACCGTTCCGTCTCAGAGTCCCATCGGTCCTTGTAAACATCTCCAACTTCTTTCAAGAGTTTCTTGGCGATGTCTATCAGGTATTCTCCCCTGTAACCGTCTTCGGGTATCTCCAAATCTTGTGAACCGAGCAACTGGTTGTACCTCACCCACAGA
>JAPYWY010000200.1 GCA_028276125.1 Pseudothermotoga sp. | reverse complement strand
GGTTTCTTCATGGTCTTGCTCGGCGCTGGCGGCAACCTGTACGATTGGCAGCTGGGTAAATGGATCATCAAGAGCAGTGCCTTGAGAGACACGCTGAATTTCTACAAACAGATCTATGTGGACGAAAAACTTGGAGATGCGGCTCTGCAGGTGTCTCCAGGTGCGAGAGAAAAGACGTTCGAACTGTTCAGACAGGAGAAGATCGCGATGTACGTCGAAGGAACTTGGTTCTACACCTCCGTGCTGAACCCAAACAACCCATCCTGGGGTTTCCCGGACAGGGACGAGCGCATCGGTTGGGCTGCAATGCCTGGTCGTGGCAAACCACAAGATCCTGAGTTCGTTTCGATCTCTGGCGGTACAGGTTTCGCAGTCAATGTGAACTGTAAGAACCCGAAGCTCGTCGCGGAAGTTTTGAAGAGATTGCTCTACGTTGAACCCCAGCTGTCCTACTTCCAGATGAAACCGTTCGTATCGCCCAGGTCAGATCTTGCTGATTCCTGCTGGACTGTCAACAAAGACAAGTTCATCGCGGAAACGAGCCGTGCTTTGGTTAAGTACACAACCTTCAGACCTGCTTTCCCGGTGTATCCTGAGATCTCGTTCCAAGCCCAGTTGCTCACAGAGAGGGTCATAACCGGACAGATGAGCGTCGACAAAGCCATCGAAGAGTTCGCCAAAGAAGTGACAAAGATCGTGGGCAAAGAAAACGTCATAGAGAAGCCGTGAGATGAGGGCGGGCTCTGCCCGCCCTTTTTGGTGGTGAAGAGATTGAAGCGATCGTTGATGGGTAGAAAGGTCATCGTATTCTTTCTGATACCCGCGTTGAGCCTGATCTTTGTGTTCCTCATCTTGCCTGGTGTTTGGGTTCTGAAAATCGGTATGACGAACGAGACGCTCACTGGTGCCAAAGCGAGAAATCCTGATTTTGTGGGGTTTGAAAACTATGCCAAGGTTCTGAGCGATAGATTTTTCTACAACGCATTGAGAATAACACTTCTTTTTGTCCTTGGGTCTGCGATCATCGGTCAAGCGGGTCTCGGGCTTTCGCTCGCCTTGCTCACCTACAGAAGGAGGAGGCTGAAGAGTTTCATTCAGAGTGTGGTGATCTTGGCGTGGATCATACCAGAAGTCGTAGTTGCCTATCTGTGGATAGCGTTCCTCGATAAAGACTATGGAACACTGAACATGCTTCTTTCCGCGATCGGTTTGAGGAAGATCAACTGGTTCTACGAGCATCCGTTGTTGACGATCATCGTCTTCAACGTCTGGCGGGGAACCGCGTACTCCATGCTCTTGTTCTCCGCTGCCTTGGAAACGATTCCACCTTCTTATCTCGAGACTGCGGAAGTGATCGGTGCATCGAGTTGGAGAAAGTTCAAAGACGTCATTCTGCCGAACATAAGATCGTACATTTTGACCGATCTGATTCTCATAACACTCTGGACTTTCAACGTGTTCACACCCTACTTGCTCACCGGGGGAGGTCCATCGTTCAGGACAGAACTTCTATCGATATACATCTATCGAACGGCATTTCGATACTTCAAACTCGGCTACGGTGCATCCATCGCCACGATCGCCCTGTTGATCAACTTCGCGCTCGCGATGTTCTATTTGAGTTTGTCAAGGAGGAAAAGAACATGAGAGATCCAAGAAGAGCGAGCAGGATCGTTTCGTACATACTCCTTGCCCCCATCGTTGCTTTTTTTGTCTCCCCGATACTGTGGCTCATCGTCACACCGTTCTCCATCAGGCCCTCTCTGTTCATCTCTTTGAACGGATTCACGTTGAACAATTTCACGCGGGTCTTTCAGAACAGGACCGCAGTAAACGCTTTTCGCAACAGCCTCGTGATCTCCGTTTCGGTGGTCGTTTTGGTGACGACGTGTGCGCTGCTGGCAGCCTACGTTCTTTCGAGGCACGATTTTAAAGGGAGAAACGTTCTTCTGTACATGCTCGTGCTCTTTTCGAGTGTGGTCAGCGGTGCTGCCGCGATGGTGCCGATATTCATCTTGAATTTGAGACTTGGACTCATCAACACCGAACTCGGCGTGATCTTGACGCTATCTGGTGGGATCATGCCCACAGCACTCTTCATTCTGAAAGACTTCTTCGATTCGATACCCAGAACTTACGAAGAGGCTGCACTCGTGGATGGAAGTTCCCCTTTGCAGGTCATGTTCCGCATCTTCTTACCACTCTCGAGCAAGGGGGTCATCGTCATAGCGATGCTCGTTTTCACACAGTCTTGGAGTAACTTCCTCGTGCCGTTCGTGCTTCTCAGATCGACGAGCAAGTACCCTGTTTCTGTCGCTATCTACACTTTTTTCAGTGAAGTGGGCGTTCCGGACATAGGCATGATATCGGCGTACGCCTTTCTGTACACCCTGCCCGTTATCTTTGCCTATGTACTCATTGAACGCAAGTTCGGCTTCTCCTTCTACGGTGGTATCAAAGGTTGAGGGGGTAAGAACTTTGTCGTGGATCGTTCTGGAGAGCGTGACGAAGAGATTCTCAAATGTGGTTGCGGTCAACAAGGTGAATTTGCAGATCGAAAGGCAAGATTTCTTCACGTTGCTCGGACCTTCCGGCTGTGGAAAAACGACCACGCTGAGACTCATCGCGGGACTGGAGTTTCCAGATGAAGGAAAGATCTACATCGCTGGAAGGGACGTCACGATGGAACTTCCGAAGAACAGAAACGTGGCGATGGTTTTTCAGAATTATGCACTGTATCCCCACATGACCGTTAGGGAGAACATCGCCTATCCATTGTTCGTGAGGAAGGTTCCAAAGAAGGAGATCGAAAGGAAGGTCGCGTTCGTTGCGGAGAGCCTTCAGATATCCGATTTGCTCGAAAGATACCCTCAACAGATCAGCGGAGGACAACAACAGAGAGTCGCACTGGCGAGAGCAGTGATACAGACACCAAACGTGTTCTTGTTGGATGAACCGTTGAGTAACTTGGATGCGAAGCTGAGGATAGAGGCGAGGAGTTTCTTGAAGAGGCTCAGCATGGAACTTGGCACAAGTGTGGTCTATGTGACGCACGATCAATCCGAAGCAATGGCGCTTTCGACAAAGATCGCTGTGATGAACCAGGGCCATGTGCTCCAAGTGGGAACACCGAGACTGATATACGATACACCCGCGAACACCTTTGTAGCGTCATTCATAGGCAATCCACCGATGAACATCGTCGAATGTCGTTTCGATGGTTCGACGTGCGTTCTCGACGGCCAAAGGATCGATCTCTCGGATTTACCTTTGAGCGAGTTTCCGAAGGAGAGAGGCTTCATAGGAATAAGACCGGAAAACATCGCTTTTCACACGAAAGAGGGAGATCTCATCGGCGAAGTGTACGTGGTGGAACCACTCGGGTTTGAAACGGTGGTGACGGTCAAAGTGAACACAAGCTCTTTGAGAGTTTTGGTCTTCGAGGATGTACCCTACAAAAGCGGTGATAAAATATTTCTAAAACTCAGGAAAGACAAACTGCACGTTTTTGACGAAAGTGGAGCTCGCATACTTAGGAGAGATGAAGCGTGATCTTCGAAGGTAAAATAGAACTCAGTGAGAGCAAAACTGTGAAGAAGATAGAGTTCTGCGTTCCTCCCAACACCAACAAAATCACCGTACGTTTCGATTACTCTCCCACATCGCTTGGCCCCGTGCAGAACCATGTGAACCTTCTTTTCTACGATTCTCTTGGGAGGTTCATGGGCAGGTACGACAGAGCTACGAAGAACTTCGTTGTCGCTCCACAAGCGAGCGAAGCTGCCGTTCAAACCCGTCCGTTACCTGGGAGATGGACAGTATTTTTCGAGAACCACTATCTCTTCAGCGATGTTTGCTACAGACTCGAGATTCTGTGTGAAGGTGAAGAAGAGTTCAAAACCTTCAAGGGAGAGTTTCACACTCA
>JAPYWY010000198.1 GCA_028276125.1 Pseudothermotoga sp. | reverse complement strand
TACGCGTGAAGCGAGGTGTGAGACATGACGAGGTTCCTTGGAAAACTCTTTCCACAGGAATCACCCTTGAAACTGCTGTACGAACACGCTCGACTCGTTGAAAAAGCTGCTGAACAGATTCTGATCGCGCTGGAAAAATTCTTACGTGATGAGTCAGTCGAAGATCTGGCACAGCTGGTGGATAAACTGGAGGACGAAGCCGACGAAATAAAGATTCGCATCAGGGAAGTTTACTCAAAGCTCAAGTTTGTCTACTTCGACAAGGTGGACCTTCTCTTGATACTCCACGATCAAGATGCGGTGATCGACGCGGTGGACGACCTTTTGAAGTTGCTGTGCATCTACAGGTTCGACAAGCCTTTGCCTAAGGAGCTCACGGACATGTTGTTTGAACTCGCGGAAAGGGTTCAGGACGCCATCAAATTCATGGTCGAGTCTGTGCACGAACTTCTGAAGCTCGTCGAATCCTCTTTCTCTCAAGTCGTTGCCAGCGAAGAGAATGCGTTAGCGCAGAAGGTCAAATCCGACGAGAGTGGAACGGACAGATTGTCGCTCGCCTTAGCCAAGAAGGTCTTCTCGCTGAAGAACGTGCTGCATCCGGTGGACATCATGTACCTCGAAAAGCTGGCACGACTCTTGACTCGCGCGGCGGACCACGCAGAGAACGTTGCGGAAAAAGTGAGAATGATCGCGAAAAGTTGAAGGAGTGATTCGAATGCTCTTGTTGGTGGCATTCATCGTAGGATTCATCATGGCCTTCTCCATAGGCGCCAACGACGTGGCAAACTCCATGTCAACCGCGGTTGGAGCTCGCGCGATAACTCCCAAGCAGGCAGTGATGATCGCAGCAGTTTTGGAATTCCTTGGTGCAGTGATGTTCGGTTCACACGTGGCCACAACGATAACCAAAGGCATCGTCAAAGTGGAATTCATGAACGATCCAAGACAGGTCCTCGCCGGGGCACTCGCAGCTCTGCTGGGTTCCTCGGTTTGGATCCTGCTCGCGACGGTATGGGGAATGCCCGTATCGACAACGCACTCGATCGTCGGCGGTATGGCGGGCTTCGGTATAGCGAGTGCAGGCTTGCACGCGATCAATTGGAACAAGATGATCAGCATAGTCCTGAGTTGGGTTCTGTCACCGATCGCCGGTTGGTTGCTGGCATACGCGTTGTTCAAAATCGTTTCTCATGCGATCTTGAGGAAGCTCCATCCAGCAGTTGCGATGAAGAGATCGATACCTTTGATCATCTTCGCGACGTTCTTCATCGTGTGTCTATTGTTCGCAGTGAAGACCCTAAAGGTGAATTTCGAAGAAGCTCTGGTATGGTCCTCGGTCATTGCGACCATTGCCGGCGTTCTGGGAACGATGTTGCTGAGAAGGATCAGACCGGTCGGTTTGGACGAGTACGAATACGTCGAAGCTATTTTCAAGCGTCTGCAGATCATGACGAGCTGCTATGTGAGCTTTTCGCATGGTGCCAACGATGTTGCGAACGCTGTTGGCCCAGTGGCTTTGGTGTACTGGATCATCTCTCATGGAAACGTTGCCCAGAAGGTAGGAGTGCCGGTGTGGTTGCTGGCTATCGGTGGACTCGGTATCTCTGCGGGAGCACTGTTTCTCGGGCAGCGTGTGATGAAAACCGTGGGAGAAGAAATCACACAGCTGAACAACTCCCGAGGTTTTTGCATCGACTTCAGTACCGCGTCAACGGTGCTGTTTGCCTCCGTGCTCGGTCTGCCCATCTCGACCACGCATGTAGTGGTTGGATCAGTCGTTGGTGTTGGAACGGCGCGCGGAGTGGAACTCGTCAACGTTGGAGTTCTTAAGAACATCGTGATCTCGTGGTTCGCAACTGTTCCCGTCAGTGCGCTCGTCTCTGCTGGTTTCTATCTGCTCATCCTTCGATTCATTTGAACTGTTTTCTCATCAGGCGCGCTTGAACGAGACCGACCAAACCCAACACGATCAAGAGAATCCTGGACAAGTTGAGTTTCAGTTCGAGCCTCGACAGATCGTGCAGGAAGATCAAAACTGCGGCAACGAAAAACATGATGCCTCCAACCATGACGTGTGCGCGTATCCTCTGAGGATCCTTCCTTGACTCCAACAGACCGAACAGGTAGATGAGTGAAAAGATGAGCACGCAGAAAGCGAGCATGGTGTCGCCTTTGAACATCAAGAAGAACAACGAGAACGCTGCTAGCCATTGAATCAAGAGCAGGAACTTCATGCGAAGATACCTCCCATCATCCTCACAGCGAACGCCAACACGTACGCCATCGAGAAGCTGTAGAACACCGCGATGACTGCGTACTTGGTGCCGAGCTCCGATTTGATCGTAGCAAGCGTTGCGAAGCATGGAATGTATGCCATGACGAAGACGATGAAACTGTAAGCCGTCACAGGATCGAACAGCCTTGAAAGTTGCTCCGCCAGACCTTCGTTCGGCGTGTTGAAGAGCATGCCGAACGTCGAAACTATGATTTCCTTGGCCGCGACACCGAAGAACAGGGCTGTGGAGGCACGCCAATCGAACTTCAAAGGCTTGAGGACGAACGAGACCGCTCTACCTATCTGTGCGGCGAACGACTGTGTCACGTCTCCAGGATTGGGAAAGTACATCAGCGCCCACAGGACGAGCGAAGATACGAAGATGATCGTACCTGCCTTGAGAAGGAAGTGTTTACCCCTCAGCCACGTGTACAGTGCAAGATTCTTGAGAGATGGCAGTCTGTAACGCGGAAGTTCAAGAATGAAAACGCTGCGTTGACCTTTGAAAATGGCCTTGTTCAAGATGAGTGAACTGACCATGGCAGCGAACATGCTCAACAGGTAGATCGAGAAAACCACCACACCTTGGTTTCTGCTGAAGAAGATCGATGCGACCAGAAGATACACCGGCAATCGAGCACTGCAAGAAATGAATGGAACAGACAACACCGACACGATCCTCTCCCGCGCGTCCGGTATGCCCCTGGTCGAGAGCACCGCAGGTACAGAACAACCGAAGCCAAGAAGAAACGACATGAAAGACCTGCCGGACAACTTCAGACTGTACATCACTCTGTCCATGACAAAAGCAGCTCGTGGTAGATAACCCGAATCTTCCATTACTCCAAGCAAGAAGAACAGCGCGAAGATGTTGGGAATGAAGGTGAGCACGGCACCCACGCCACCTAAGATCCCATCGGCGAGCATCGAGGCGATCATTCCATCACCCAAGCGAGCCCTCACGAGGTCTGCCAAACGGCTGAAGGCGTTTTCGAGTAAATCGCTCAGCGGTTGGATCGTTTCGAAAGCGAAGTTGAACGCAAGATACATCAGCGCGAGGAACACTGGTATGCCAACGAACTTGTGGGTCAGAACATGATCGATCGCTTCGCTCAAGGAAAGCTCCTTGGAAGTTGCCACAATGGATTCCTTGATAATAAGCTGGATATGATCATAGCGTTCTCGAGCGATCTGGCTTTTCAAACTCCCTGGCTTGAATGTTGATTGAAGATCGAGCCTTGAGAGTTGTTCCACCGTGTGAGGATCTCCCTCGAGGTACTTTACAGCGAACCAACGCGGTGACGATTCTCCAAATTGGGTTTTTATCTGACTGCACAACTGCCGTATGATCTTCTCAGTTTCGTCGCTGAAGTTGAAGAGCACCTTCTTCTGTTCAGTGGAGGCCGTTGAGACTATGCAATCCAACAGTTCATCTATGCCTTCCTTGGTCAGCGCGCTCGTGAGCACGACGGGCACCTTCAAATGCTTCGAAAGTTCTTGCTTATCTATGATCAATCCTTTCTTCTTGGCCTCGTCTATCGCGTTCACGACCAAGATCGCTCTGGCTTCGAGTTCGAGCACCTCCAAAAGCAAATACAGTCCCTGCTCCAGAGATAACGCATCTGCGACAACCACCACGACATCGGGCGTGTTGTAGAAGAGAAAATCTCTCGCTA
>JAPYWY010000197.1 GCA_028276125.1 Pseudothermotoga sp. | reverse complement strand
TGTCTCGATCCTGTTCCGGGATGGGTTCTCCATAATTGCACACTTCCACCTTCACCGTCTGGTCGTTCTCTTCGATGTTCAACATGACTGGTTTCTCCGCGCAGGAATATTTGCACGCGTTGTCGAGAAGGTTGGCGAAGGCGTGTATCAACAGTGGACCAACGCACTTTATCTTTATCTCCTTGATCGAGTCGATCAGGAACTCCTTGTTGCTGTACTTCTGTGAAACTTGGTCTAAGCTCTCGAGTATCAAACTCGACAGATCCTCCTCTTCGAAATTCTTGGCAGAGGTGTGCTGCGTTCTGGTGATGAGTAACAGTTGTGACGTGATCTCGACCATTCTGTCGACGTTGTGCTTGATCTTTTCTATCTCGATCTTGACGTCGTCCGGCAGGTTTTCCGTTAAGAGTACCTCCAGCCTAGTTTTAACACTGGCGAGCGGATTTCTCAGCTGGTGGGATATCGTGGTTGCGAAGTCTCTCAGCTCCTCCATGGTTCTGTTCAATCTGTCTATGGCATCGTTCAACTGAGTCTGAAGTATCTCGGCTTCTCTGCTCGTGGGTTCTATCTGTATCTTTTCCAGCACCCCTTTCGAAACCAGCTGCATCTGTTCACCTATCATCTCTATGGGTGTGGTTAGCTTACGGGTGAGTCTTCGGCCGAAGAACAACACGATGAAAATGAACGGAACGAGCACGGCCACCAAGACTATCGACAGAGAAGCGAGGAACGTGAAGTGATCTTTCAAATTTCGTGTGACGATCACCTCCAAATCCTCCTTGATCAATTTCAGATACCGATCGGAGTGGATCGTTTGGAAACCTTCGGCCTTCGGCACAACGAAATCGTCTGGAAGGTTGTAGCTCGCTATTGTTCTACCCTGTTCGGTGACGTGGAATGCGTAGTTCTTCTTTCCGAAGATGGCAACGGGTTGACCCTCGGGCCTTTCGAGGAATTTGAGCAGATCGTTCGTGAACACGAGCATCTCTTGGTCTATCCTTTTGATCGCGAGGCTGTGGAGCAAGAGGATCAACACGGCGGACATGACGACCATGGAGACAACGAATATCGAAAGGTAATACTTCTCGATGGCATGCCTCAGCGTGGGCATGCTCATCCCTCCGTTTTGAGCCTGTAGCCAATGCCGGGAACGGTCTCGAGGAATTTGTCGTAACCGAAGGGTTTGAGCTTGCTCCTCAGATAGAGCACGTAGACGTCGACCACGTTACTCGTTGTTTCTCGCTCGTTTCCCCAAACGCGCTCGAGGATTTCCTCTCTGCTGAACACGACGTTGGGATCACGCATGAAGAGTTCCAGAAGATCGAACTCTCTTCTGCTCAATTTCACCTCTACGCCCTTTACGGTCACTTTGCGCGTTCTGCAGTTCAACTGAATATCTTTGAAACTGAGAACTTCTCCTCGCAAAAGATGGCTTCTTCTTATGAGGCTCTGCACGCGTGCGAGCAACTCTCTGAAGTCGAAAGGCTTGGTCAGATAGTCGTCCGCACCACTGCTCAGGCCCGTTATTTTGTCGTCAACAGAATCGAGGGCAGTCAGCATCAACACGGGGGTTTGAACGCCAGTTTCCCTGAGCGTCTGGACAAACTCGAAACCATCCACGCCAGGAAGCAACACGTCCAAAACGATGCAGTCGTAGTTTCCTTCCAATGCCATATCGAGGCCTTTATCACCGTCGAAGGCGAGCTGTACCGAGTAACCTTCCTTTTCGAGTCCTCTCTTTATGGAATTCGCTAAGTCTTCATTGTCCTCCACGACGAGTATCCTCATCCTGATCACCCGCTACTTCTGCTGTCTCTTGAGAATTTCTTGTTGGATCTGTTTGAAAATTTCCGGCGACGAATCGATCTTCAAGATGGCAGGTGTCTTCATGCTCACGAACGCAATGTTCTTGTTGTTTCCAACAGCCCAGCTGTCAGACTGATGAACGCCGAACAACACGTTTTTTCCTATGGACATCACCGTCAGTGAAATGGCTTCTCTCAAACCGACGGCGTAAGTGAATGGTTTGATTTGAATGGGTTTTTTCGACAATATCTGAGATTCCGAGGTGGAGATCGTGTATTCGTACTTGAAACTGAGAACGATCCAAACGATTTTGTTTTCAACACGCGCCAAATACGCAGCGATCACATCTTTTTCGTTCGTCAAATTGATCGCGTCGAGTATTGTGAGCTTCAATTGAGATGGATTGAACGTCTCATAAAAGGACGCGTTGAGTACGACCTTTTCCAAGAGATCTTGCGCCACAGAAAAGATCGATACCATCAGCACACAGAAAAAGACGATTTTTCTCATTTTACCACCATCACATGTTATCAGATCGCTCATTAAAAAAGCATTAGAAACACAGTTCTTCAGTGCCAAAGCTATTTTAACTCATTCACTCCTTGGTTCAACTGTGGAGGAATGTGCTATAATTAAAGTGCAAAAATTCAATAGCTTGGAAACTCTGGGGAGCTCCTAATCCGGGGCTGAGAGGAGGACGGAAGTCCTCGACCCATGGAACCTGATCCGGGTAATGCCGGCGTAGGGAGAGTGAGAAACCTTAGCCCGTCGCCGACGGGTTTTTACTTTGGGAGGTGATGAATATGAAGATCACGTGTTCGATCAGACTGTTGCCTTTGAAGGCAGAGGGTAAAGACGAAATTTACAGGCTCGTGGACGAGGCGATCAGTGTCATCGCAAACAGTGGTTTGAAGTACTTGGTTGGACCTTCCGAAACCACGGTGGAAGGTGAGTTTCCTCAATTGCTTGAACTCATCCAGCAGATCTACAAGAAGATAACGCCACTTTGCGACAGGTACGTTTTGGAAGTCGCCTTCGACTGTGCGAAAGATGGTGTGAGCATCGATGAAAAGACCGCGAAGTATCGTTGATCTCGTCACCGTGGCGAGTTTGATCTTTCTCTGGCAAATAGTTCCAATCCCAACGTACCTGTTGCCGAAACCTTCGCAGATTATGCTGGAGCTTTTGAGAAACCGAGACGTTCTTCTGAGGCACACTTCTGTGACACTGTACGAAGCGATAGCAGGTTATCTTCTCGCATTGCTCTTAGGCGTTGCGATCGCCTCACTCATGTTCCTCATCAAGAATGTGGCAAGAACCTTGCTTCCGATCATCGTGTTCACCCAAACGATCCCCATCACGGTGGTTGCCCCCATCGTCGCCATATGGTTCGGCTTTGGGATCGGTACGAAGATAGGCACGGTGACTTTTTTGTGTTTCTTCCCCATCGTCATGAACACCTATGAAGGGTTCAAAACCGTTGACAGAGAAAAACTCGAGTTTCTCAAGGCTCACGGTGCCAAGTGGTACCACAAACTTCAATACCTCTACCTACCGCACACCGTGCCCTACACGATCGCGGGCATGAAGGTCGCGATCACCTACGCTTTGACGGCCGCAGTCATCGCCGAATGGATGGGTGCACAGGCGGGGCTGGGCATCTACATCATAAGGGCTTTGAATTCTTTCAGGGTCGACAGAGTCTTCACGGCTGTTTTCATCATCATCGTGTTCACGATCACGCTTTTCTATACGCTTCAGTTTCTTCAAGGAAAACTCTTTCCATGGGCAACGAAACTTGAGGGAGGTGGCTGAAGGTGAAGAAGGTCTGGCTTGTTTTGTTGCTTGCCTGCGCGATTTCGTTTGCACAACAGATCGTCGTTGTTCTGGACTGGTATCCCAACACGAACCACACAGGTCTGTACGTGGCACTCGAGAAGGGTTACTTCGCTCAAGAAGGTTTGAATGTTTCCATAGTTGAACCAGCGAAGATGAGTGCCGAGCAGATGGTGGCGAGTGGCAATGCGCATTTCGGAGTGAGCTTTCAAGAGTTCGTCACCTACGCACGCGCCCAAGGTCTTCCCGTGGTTTCGATCGCAGCCGTCATTCAGCACAACACGAGCGGCTTTGCTTGGTTGAAGAGTTCAGG
>JAPYWY010000196.1 GCA_028276125.1 Pseudothermotoga sp. | reverse complement strand
AATCGTGCTTGTTGACGAAAGAGTTGAGCAGTTCTATCAGATGTTTGTACTTCGAGAGTTGAATCGCCTTGAAAGTCTCTCTGAAAGAGTTCTTGAGCCTTGAGAAAACGAAGGCGTAATGATCGAAGCACAGCACTGCCTGGGAAGATCTGTACAGGTCAAGTAGTTCGCCGATGCTGTTCAAGAAAGCCTTGGCGTACAGCAACTCGAAGGTCCTCTCCTTCTCGCACAAGAAACAACTCGAGCCACGATCCAAATCGGAGTGGTTCTCCAACAGTTCGGCAAGATGTTCCAAAAGATCCGAATAGATTATTGCCAAGCCCATGTACCCCAGTTCCATGTGTCGTGACAGATACGCTTCTATTCTCGCGACGTGCTTACGGCACAATCCTTTGGATCGGAGCTCGGACCTAACAGTCACGTCGTTCACCATTTCGTACAGAAGGCTATCGATGGTTGAATCTAAAGCCTTATCTACAAGCGAACATATTGGACATTCCAGTTTGGCATGAGTGATCGCGTCCTTCAAGCTGATTTCAACAAGACCCATTCGTCTCACCCAAACAAAAAACTCCTACCCTCACGGTAGGAGTCATCAGCCCACTGGGCGATTGTGGCGGACTCCATCGCCAACAAGATTTTATCATATCACACGGTAACTTTTCCACTTGCCTTTGAAAAAGACGATGGACGCGTAAGATATCTCGCCGATCTCAGCGATCAGAAAAGAAAACCACAGATACTTTATCGGTAGTTTCAGCACGATCGCCACCAACACGGAATAGGGAACTTGGATGAACCATCTGCCCACGATGCTCGAGAACATCGCCGCCTTGGTGTAACCCGCACCAAAGAACGCGCTCATGAGAGAGATGGAAAAACCTGCGATGAGCATCACCCAGGAACCGAGCCTTATCGCGAAGGCACCTTCATGGACCACGTTCGGATCTCTCGTGAAGAACTCGATCAGCAACCTTGGTGATATGTTCGCGAGCACGACGAAGGCCGAGAGGAAAAGCGCGTTGTAAAGTGCTGCGAGCAAAACCGTCTTTTCCGCCCTTTCGATCTTGTTCGCCCCAAGGCATTGTCCAACTATCGTGCTCGCTCCGATCGAAAAACCCATCAAAGGCACGAACGCGAGCCCCATCATGCGATCGACGATACCTATCGCCGCCAGCATAGTCGAACCGTACATGCCGAACAGTTTCACCATGATCATGCTCGAAAGATTCCTCAAAAGCATTTCAACTCCACTCGGTAAACCCACCGTCAACAGCTTTTTGTCTATGGACCAGTCCAATTTGAACAAGCCTCTCAGCGTTATCCTGATCACACCCTGACCTTTGAATAAAACGATCAGACCCCAAACGAAAACCGCTGACGAAGATACGACCGTTGCGATCGCCGCACCTTTGACTCCAAGTCCCAAGCCTCTGATGTTGAGGCCAGCTACACGTTCGAACATGAAGATAGGATCCAAGACCATGTTCATGATAGCGCCAACCGCCATCATGATGTTCGGTAGTTTCGATTCACCCGTGGTTCGAAGGGCTGTATAGGTGGAATAGGTGGCGAAGAAGATGGGTAAGAAGAAGATGCGCCAATAACCGTAGTCGAGCCCCGCAGTGATCACTTCCTCATCTTTGCTGAAGAACACCATCAGAGGTTTGAGAAAGATGATCAACAGAACAACCGCGATCAAGGCGACGAAGATCTTGAACACTATCGTTTGTTCGATCGTACGATTCACACGCTCATAGTCTTTGGCTCCGTACGCTTGAGAAATCATGGATACTGACCCAGTACCGATGATCTCGTTCAGAACGGAGATGAGCCAAAAGATGGCCGAGAACACCGCCACCCCAGCTATCGCGCGTGAAGAGATCTTGCCGATCCAAAACATGTCTACGATATCGTAGAGTATCTGAACGGCAAAACCACCCATCGTGGGCAGGGCCATGTACAAAAGATTCCTGCTGAGGTTTCCCTCGGTCAAATCTTTCGGCATGTAGAAAGCTCCTTGCAGTCCGAAGACTATTATATATACAATCAGCTCGCGAAGGGCAGAGAAGGAGGCGTGTTCAACAAAAGTTTCATTCCCACGTACTCTAAAGCCTCTCTGAAAGCTGTGTTGATATCTCTCCTTCGAACCGCAAGGTAAGGATCGATATCGTACAGTCTTTCGAAAAACGTCTGAGCATCTATCAAACGATCTATCCTCTTTGAAAGTTCTGCCTTCAAGAATCGGCAAGATAGAGTTTCTACATTGTTTTTTCTTCTCACGTAACTTGCCGAAAACAATCGGCACACGAGTGGCCTGTATCGATGGAAGGAACATCCACCCTCTATCTTGATCGATTCATCCACAAAGAGCACACAATTGTCGTTCGGCATCGCCATCTGCGCTTTCGCGAACCAAGAGTCGAACTGCCCAGATTCAACCAGATGGAGTGCCAAAGGGAGGAATTCCAACAGCGTCGCTTCAATGTTGTACGCTGCCGTGTTGCAACATTGCCTACAGCCGTTGCAACTGACGCCGAGCGCATCATGTATTGAATCGAGTTCTTCATAGATGTTCGATACCTGACGCGAGAGAAATTCCAATTTCTGTCGCACACATGAACACCACTGATGTCAAATACCACCAAGATGTGACAACGAAGTTGTTCACCTGAACGGGAGTGTTTCGCTCGTTTTTCGGTTTGAGCTTTTGACGTGCGTTCGATGATAATCAACGAACATATCAATACAACACGAGACAAATAAACTAAGGCTCATGATATACTAAAGTCGTAAGACTTATGATATAGTAAAATTGCTAACGTATCTCACAGGGGGTGATACAATCATGAGGGCAAGTCTCAAGTGGTTACTACTCGCGGCTTTGTTGATCACGTTGTACTCGTGCTTCGGACCTATCAATCAGGCACCGGAAGTGTCTTTGATCTCTCCAGAAAATGGCGCACAGGTTGCTGTTCTTGCTTCGACGAGATCTGTGACCTTGAAGTCCACAGCGACAGACCCAGAAGGACGAGCCTTGACCTTCGAAGTGTACTTAGGTACAAGCGCTTCGAATCTTTCCAAGATCGCTACAGTCAACGAACCAGAGTACACCGTCACCAACTTGACACCCGGGCAGACCTATTACTGGAAGGTCGTGGTTTCGGACGGCAATAATTCCGTTGAAAGCCCGGTTTGGAGCTTCACCGTTGGGGGGAACCTCGCAACGATCAAGGTAGTCGAGTTCACGACTGGACCAGCCGCGGTTGGAGTGAACGTCAAAGTTTATCAAGGAGATACCCTGATCATTTCTGACATTACCGATTGGAACGGTCACGCGAAGTTCTACCTACCAAACGGTCGATACGACATCAAGATCACCGGTGAGAACAAGGCGACAAGCGTGATTTACAACTACGATCCTGCCATCATACCGGAGATTGAAACGTTGTCTCGAAGGGCAATGACCGACAACGAAGAGATTCCCAATTTACAGATCACTGTGACTGCTTATCCAGATCTTGTGCTCCCAGATCCAGAGGCAACAACGATCACAGCCGATTACATCAGACTGACCGTGGAAAGTGATGTAGTCATGTACGTGGCATACGTCGGTTTGGGGCTCGTTCCAAGTGCGACAGGTCGTGATGCGAGGGAGCTTAACAGCTACGAATTCACAACTGGCTGGCTCGATCTGCGACGATTCAACAACACCACCGTCCCACTCCACGTGGTCGCTTACACCCCAAACGACACACGCGTGGACAAGATAATCTATCTGACAATCAACAGAAGCTCGGTTCCAGAAGTGACAGACCGAGTGCCACCAACGGGTCTGTGGTACTACGGTTGGACGAGCGATGCGAACATAGCTTACTACAGTCTACCGAGACCCGTTAAAGATATCTTGTTCAAAGGCATGCCAAAGGAAATGATGAACGAGCTTGAAAACTACAAACCA
>JAPYWY010000195.1 GCA_028276125.1 Pseudothermotoga sp. | reverse complement strand
TATAGTTCTCGTACTTCTTCAACAGAGAAAGTAGATGTTTCAGATGATCCACGTATTCTTCAACCGTGTAGAACAGGCTACAACCAGATTCAGCCAACTCCACGGAGGCTTTGCCAGCCTTCACCTGTTCGACGTCTGGCAGTGTGACGATGTGAATGTGTGGATGTTGCTTGAGATTCTTTTCGAACGAAGCGGTTCGCTTTCTCCAGTGTGAGAGGATCTGCTCGGAGTGTTTCAACGAATTTCGTTCCAAGATCCTCTCCAAGACCTCGCTTGGCATGGTGACGAGTGGCAAGCCATCGCTGATCACAAGACACGTTGTGGGTTGATTTTCGAAGTCTTCCAAGAGTGAAAACATCTCCTGTGAACCAACTTGCGGTATGCGCATGAGTGGTCGGCACATGTTCAAGAATTGCAGATACTCTTGTTCGAACAACTCAACCACGTGTGGTTCAGTCGTTAAGAGGTTCACAGTTTGTGGGAAGTCTTCAAACGCCGCGCAGGTGAGAGCCATCAACTTCGGCACGACGAAGAGGGTCCTCCTGAAATAATGCTCTCTGTACTTGGGATTGTAGTAAGGTGTCACGGAACCCGTCATGTAGAGGGGTAGCCAGAACTCTATAGCACGGAGCATTTCTGAAATGTCCCTGCTCAGAGTGTGAACCATGTTGATCTTCCAACCTCTCTTGGTGAGCTCGATCATCGTGGCGCCGAGTCGCAAGGCGTACTCTCTGTCGGCGAGGAACCAATCGACGCTCTCATCGCTGTACAGCAATACTGTATTTGATTCTTTCGAATTCATCGCGTGAAGGAGGAACTTCATCGCTGCACGTTGCTTTCCTTCTTTGCCAAAGAAAACTTCGAAGTTCAGCGTTTGCCCTTCAAGAGCCATCGTAGAAACCTGCATCTGAGCCTGGGGGATACTGAACAACCCCACCTTGTTCAGAAAACCACCTATCACTCGTGTGTCAGGTATGGGTGCGTCGAGCAGCCATCTCTTCACGAGCTCTTTGAGTTCTTCTTTTTCAAGCGCCTCTGGGACACATCCAGTGATCTCACATATGGCAAGCTTTTGATGCTCCATCTTGGCGTGTTCCACCAAATACGAAGCGATCATTTCGATGTAACCGCTGTCTTTCGCGGGAATTCTCGAACCCGACCTCCAACGGCTGATCAAGGAAGGGTCCACCGACAAGGCTTTGGCGAGCGCACCGTTCGAAACGCTCAACACGCTCATCAAAAGGCTGAGTTTTTTACCGAAGTCCATGTGACTTCCCCTCTTGAAGAATTTATACCATGAAAGGGGCGTTCCGTCGCACATTTTCGAGAAGCTTTCATGGATCACAAGCGAATCCCTTCGGTCGTTTTCTCTCCACTGATGGTGTATGTCTCTCGTTTGTTGAAAAAAAGACAACGAATCATCCACTTAATGAAAAATCTTTTACGTTCGAAGGGGTGATAATCGAGTTGAAGAAAACCTGGAGGTGGTCTCTACGAAAGTTGGGTTAGCGTACAACGTACAGCGTGGTGTGAGGCCCGATGTGGAGGATTGGGAAGCAGAGTACGATTCGATGGAAGTCGTGATGGACATCAAGCAGTCCATCGAAAGTGGTGGTCACGAAGTTGTTCTGATGGAAGCCGTGCCTGAGAAGTTCATCCCGACGTTGCTGAACGAGAAGGTGGACATCGTCTACAACTTCGCCGAGGGCACGTTCGGAAGGGCGAGAGAGGCTCAAGTTCCTGCTATCTTGAGTTTCTATGGCATTCCCTACACTGGTTCGGACGCCACCACGTTGGCCGTATGTCTCGACAAAGCATTGACGAAACAAGTACTCTTGAGCAAGGACATACGCACACCCAGATTCCAGGTCATACGCTCTCTGGACGACAAGCTCAGGAAGAACATGAGGTTTCCGTTGATATTGAAGTTGAACGCGGAAGGTTCTTCTAAAGGAATCTCGGATACCGGCCTGGTTCATGACATGGTCGAGTACAGGAAAGAAATCGAGAGATTGTTCGCCATCTACAACGAGCCAGTTCTAGTCGAGGAGTACATAAGAGGCAGGGAGTTCACGATAGGGGTTCTACAAGAGGGAAACAAGTACAGGGTCCTGCCCATCATGGAGATACACTTCAAGCACGGAAAAGAGTTCTACAGTTACAAGGTTAAAAAGAATTCTGACTACTACGTCGACTACACTTGTCCAGCGAAGATAGACACGGTGCTCGAGAGAAAGCTCACCAGCATGGCAATAAAGGTTTGCAAGAGTCTGGACATAAAGGACGTGGCAAGGATAGATTTGAGGGTTTTGCAGGAGGATGGAAACCCGTATTTTTTGGAGATCAACCCCCTCCCCGGTATGGTGAGAGGCTTTTCTGACCTGCCCAGGATCGCGGAAGCCGCAGGTTTCACTTATGAAGAACTCGTGCTACACATACTGGAGAACGCCATGCAACGTTATGGACTCATCCAGCCCGTCCACGTGTGACGGGGGTGAGATGTTGGACCTCAACGGTGTGAAAAAAATAGCGGTCGTGGGAGCGAGTGAGGATAGGGGCAAATACGGAAACAAGATCGTTCGAGATCTTCTCTCGAAAGGTTTTGAAGTTTATCCTGTCAATCCAAAATCCGAGAACATCGAGGGTGTGAAGTGTTACAGAGACATCGAAGAGCTTCCGAGGGACGTTGAACTCATCGTTTTCGTGGTCCCACCAGAGGTAGGCATACAAGTGGCGGACAAGGCGATCAAACTTGGTTTCAACCGTCTTTGGTTCCAACCGGGTGCGGGTTCAAAGCAGATAGAGGATCTGGTCAAGAACAACGGTGTCGAGTACTCCATAGGCCGTTGCATAATGGTGGAGACGAGTTTCTGACCCCTTTCGAACTCACTGGGCGTGCCGAGAAATCGGCACGTTCTTGTTTGTTCATCGTTTTGCTTGTGTCTTGTTATCTCTTCTCAACATCCACGTTCGTATATATCATGATGGGAGCGCTCCAAAGGAAAGTGAACCGTTCAGATGGTGAGATGTGTACATTGGCGTTGATCTAAGTCGTTGGTTCGTGGTGAATGAGTCATTTTTAATAAGGATAACGAAGACGCGCTCCCAAAGAGCTGAGAAAGACCTTTCAAGGACAAGTTCAGAAGTAACATAGGAAAGCACGATGAGAACAGAACGAGAAGTTGATAGGATATCCCTCAGCCCCAAATTGGGGCTTTTTGTTTTGACCATCGATCCGGTGTGATAGGAATGATGAGACGTGTGAACGATTGATTCTTCGATCACTGTTTTGGTATAATTTTGGTGTTCCAAACACTTTAAGGGGAGGTAAGAGCATGAAGGCCCGAGTGCTGGTGGTCTTACTGGTGATGCTTGTGGCTGTCTTTGCCTCAGCTGAGAAATTCCCGAGCAAACCCATCACGTACGTCATCTGCTTCGCTCCCGGTGGAGAATCTGACATCACAGCGCGATTACAACAACCGTACCTGGAGAAGATCTTGGGAGTTCCCATCGTCATAACGTACAAAGAAGGCGGCGGAGGTGCCGTGGGCTGGACCGAACTCGTGACCCGTGCCAAACCCGATGGTTATACGATCTACGGGACGAATTTGCCGCACATCATCCTTCAACCGCTTCAGGGTGGTGTTGGCTACAAAACCGAGCAGATAAACAACATTTACTTCTTCCAGTCCACTCCATGCGTGCTCGCCGTCAGTGTCGACAGCCCAATCAAGACCTTCCAAGACTTCGTTGAGTATGTGAAAAAGAAAGGTATGGTTACTCTGGGAGGCAGCGGACAGCCTTCAGCGAACAGCTTCGCGACCGTCAGGCTGGCCAAGCTGACTGGTCTGAAGATCACTTACGTCCCATTCTCGGGTTCAGGTACGGCAGTTCCTGCGTTGCTCGGTGGGCATGTGGATGGTCTCATGACCTACACGACGATGGCAATACAATACAAGGATAAGATGAGGGTCATCGCCGTGGCGACCGAAGAGAGGATCT
>JAPYWY010000194.1 GCA_028276125.1 Pseudothermotoga sp. | reverse complement strand
CACAGATTGAGCTATCCAGAACGGACGCCTTCAAGCTCGGTGTGAATCCACCGGTGAGAGACTCGGGAGACATAGAGAATTCTCCAGGGATCGTCATCGTTGGACCGAAGGGCGTCGTTGTGAAGAACAAGGGTGTCATCCTCGCCAAGAGGCACATCCACATGCATCCGAAAGACGCGGAACACTACGGCGTGAAGGACAAGGATCTGGTGAAGGTGCTGTGCGAAAAAGAGGGCCGAAGATTGATATTCGACGACGTGCTGATAAGGGTCAGCGAAAAGTTCGCCCTGGAATTTCACGTCGATACGGACGAGGCCAACGCAGCGTTGCTGAATAACGGTGATCTGGTGTGGATAATAGAAGAATAGTCGTGTTCTACCAGGGTAAAACGATCGAGCTCGAAAAATCTTTGACGGTGAAGCAGTTGTTGAAAGAACTAAGGCTCAATCCACTCGAACACCTTGTGCAGGTGGATGGAAAACTCTACACGGAGGACAGGATCATCGAGCTGGGGTCGCGGGTGATCATTCACAGGGTGACATCCGCAGGTTGAGGGGGCAGGAACATGATCGAACCAAAAGTGCTGAAGCTGAAGGACGAGGTGGTTCAGCTTCGTAGAACCTTTCACATGTATCCGGAGATAGAGTTCGATCTTCAGAGGACTTCTCAGATCGTCGCAGATTATCTCGAGTCACTCGGTTTGGAAGTGAAACGCAACGTTGCCAAAACAGGTGTCGTTGGTCTTCTGAGGGGTGGCAGGCCAGGTAAAACGATCATGCTGAGGGCGGACATGGATGCACTACCGCTACAGGAACTCAACGAGGTGCCGTACAGATCGAGAATAGACGGCGCAATGCACGCGTGGCAGCGAAAGTTCTCGCGAGCAAACGAAACGAGCTCTGTGGAAACGTCAAGTTCGTGTTTCAACCTTCCGAAGAACGGTTCCCCCCAGGTGGAGCATTACCCATGATAGAGGAAGGTGTGCTGGAAAATCCAAAGGTCGACATGGCCTTCGGTATACACCTTTGGAACGCCTTGCCCGTGGGAACCGTTGGAGTGCGTGCAGGAGCATTGCTCGCGGCGGCGGACGAGTTCAGGATAGTTCTCAAAGGTAAAGGCGGACATGGTGCTTATCCGCACGTGTGTAAAGATCCCGTTGTGGTGGCGAGTGAGGTTGTACTCGCGATGCAGACTTTGGTGAGCAGAGGCGTCGATCCGCTCGAGAGCGCGGTCGTGACGGTTGGAAAAATACACGCTGGTACGGCTTTCAACATAATTCCAGAAACGGCAACGCTCGAAGGGACGGTCAGAACTTTGAACGAGCAGGTGAGGGACACGATAAAGCAGAGGATGAAGCAAATGGTACGTGGCATCTGTGACGCTCACGGAATCGAGTTCGAACTGGACTACAAAGACGGCACAGCGGTGTTGATCAACGATCCTGAGCTAACGAAACTGGTCCGAGAGGTCGCAGAAAGCGTCGTTGGGAAGGACAAAGTCATCGAGGTGCCGCCGTCGATGGGTGGAGAGGACATGTCATTCTTCCTACAGAGAGTGCCGGGTGTGTTCTATCTGGTCGGTTCGGCGAACCCAGAGAAGGGTTTGGACAAACCTCACCATTCGCCTTATTACGATATAGACGAGGACGCACTGATTGTAGGTGTACAGATGCACGTGAGCTTAGTGTCGAATCTGCTGAGGGAAACATGTTGATCGTTCAGAAAATAGTGGAAGCGTTCGTTTTGCCGCCGGGCTTTTTTGTCACAGTAACCTTGGTGCTCGGTTTGTTGTGGTTCAAGAGTTCCAAAGGAAAGGCTTCGTTACTCTTGCTCTTTTCTCTCTTCGCTTACATACTCACGACGAGCACGGGCACCTTCCTGTTCGTGAGGCCTTTGGAAAAAAGCTTTCGCAAAGAAGTTCCGCAGCGTTGCGACGCGATCATCGTTCTGGGTGGGGGCGTTCTCAAAGGACCAGAAGGTTACGAGCTGCGTCCCCACGCCTTCAAGAGGTTCATCCAAGGGGTCGAGCTCGCAAGAACGTACGACGCTTTCTTGATAGTCTCCGGTGGAAGACTTCCTGGTTCATCTCAGCAACCCGAGGCCACGATAATGGCAGAGCTGGCACAGAGGTTCGAAGTACCGAACGAAAAGATATTGATCGATGCCGAGAGCAAAAGCACCTACGAGAACGCCAAGAACGTAGCCAGGATCGTGAAGGAATTGAACTTGAAAGAATTGGTCTTGGTCACATCCGCGATACACATGAAGAGAGCGAAGATGAGCTTTGAGAAGTTCAACGTTCGAGTTCATCCTTACCCGGTGGATTACCTGTGCGATTATGGCCCAATGAGCTGGATCGACTTCGTTCCGACGGGAGAATCGCTCGAAGCGAACATGCTCGGCCTTCACGAGATCGTTGGTCTGATCTGGTATCGACTCAAAATGCGTTGAAATTCATCTGACTTTGGTTCCGAAGTTTGAGGCGAGTTTCGACAAATTTTCATAGCCCGTGTCGGCAAAGCTGCTAAAGGTCCTCAGCGTCTTTTGTGGCCTGAAACGTTGTAGGTACCACGTGCTGTCTCCGATAAGTTCTTTGATCCTCGCAAGGTCTCTTTCGTCCAACAATCCAGGCACGTAAGTAGTTCTGACTTCGTATGGAACTGAATATCGTTTCAAGAGTCTCAAAGTCTCGATGACATTCTCGAACATCTTCTTTGCGAGCTCTTCGTTCAAGCCTGAAACCGTGTGAAACTTTTCCATCCCCGATTTGATGTCGAGCGCAACGTAGTCCAAGAGTCCTTCGGCGAGGAGATCTTCCATCATCCGTGGGTTGCTCCCGTTCGTGTCCAGTTTCACAAGATAGTTGTTGCGCTTCAGCTTGCGAACGAAGCTCAAAAGATCGTCATGTATCGTGGGTTCCCCACCCGTTATCACCACGCGATTGGTGATCTTCCTCTTGCGTATCTCTTCGAATATTTCTTCCTCTCTCGCAATGGCCACTTCTGCCAATACCAATTCCGGGTTGTGGCAGTATGGACAACGGAAATTGCAACCCACGGTGAAAAGGACGATCGAGATCGATTTTGGATAGTCCAAAAGACTTGTCAAAACAGTCCTTGCGAACTTCAAATCCTTAGAGGCCTCCTCAACCTGAATTCCTCCTTCTTTCCGTTGTTCCAGCTCTTGATTGGTCTGTAGTAGCCAACCACTCGGGAATAGATCTCGGCTGATTTACCACACAACGGACACGTTCCAACCTCTCCGCGCAGATATCCATGGTCCGGACAGACGCTGAAAGTTGGTGTCAAAGTCAAGTAGGGCAGTGTGTAGCGACTGAAGACAGACTTCAGGAGTTCTGGAACAGTTTCGGCCTCGATCGCCTCACCAAGGTAGATGTGCAGCACCGTGCCACCCGTGTAGAGAGACTGAAGCGCATCTTGATGCTCGAGTACGTAGAAGAGGTCATATTCGCCGTCAACGGGAAGCTGTGTGGAATTGGTGTAGAAAGGTTCGTTCACCCCACTCGTGTAGATGTCAGGGAAACTCTTTTTGTCTATCCTTGCAAACCTGTAGCTGACGCCCTCGGCGGGTGTGGCTTCGAGGTTGTACAGATTGTTCGTCTCTCTTTGGAACTGCAACAGTTTTTCTCTCATGAACTTCAGAACCTTCATCGCAAACTCCCTACCCTCTTCAGAATCTATTCCGACGCCCAGAAAGTTCACGCACGCTTCGTGCATGCCCACCAAACCTATCGTCGAAAAGTGGTTCGACCAATAATTGGCTGTGAGCCTGTGGACGTCGGAAAGGTAGAACCTCGAATAGGGATAGAGTCCTTGATCCGTGAGCTCTTCCAACACCTTTCTCTTGATCTCCAAACTTTGTTTTGCGGTTTCCATGAGTTTGGAGAGCCTTTCGAAGAACTCGTATTCGCTGGACGAAAGATGAGCGATCCTTGGAAGGTTTATCGTGACGACACCGATGCTTCCAGTTAAGGGGTTCGCGCCGAACAATCCTCCACCCTTTCTCATGAGTTCATCCTTCTCAGCTGAAAACTGTGACAACCTTGCCCTGACCGA
>JAPYWY010000192.1 GCA_028276125.1 Pseudothermotoga sp. | reverse complement strand
CAACAAGGTGGAAGGTACCGTTTGGGCGGACCAAGACATGGGAGATTTCACCGGAACCGTTTCAGGCAACAATGTCAAGATCACAGCAAAGATGGAATTGTACGCTTACGATACCGAGTACGTGGTGATCTTCAACGGCACGGTGCAGGGTAACACGATACAGGGAACTTACACCATTCAGGGAACGAACGTGTCTGGCACCTTCCAAGTCAAAAGAACGCAATAGTCAATCTATCTGAGTGAGTGATCGGGTATCAAACAAAGATGGCTGATTCGCCATCCCTTTTTAGCTACTGCAAAGGGTGGTCAAAAGCGCAAGCGTTGGAAGAAAACTGCTCAGATCAACCCCTCTTGCACTCTTTTCAAAAGGGTGGTCATCACGTTCTTGATGTGCTCTTCTACCGCCTTCTCAGCTGAGATGACGTTTCTTTCCTTGATGGCATCGAATATGACCTTATGTTCGATGCACGACTGTTCCATTCTGCCTGGATAAGAAAGCGAGAGAATTCTTACCCTGTGAAGTTTCGCACTCAAAGACTCCATGATCTTGTGGAGTTCCTCATTTCCGGAACCTTGAACTATCTTGTTATGGAATTGCGAATTGAACATCGTCAGGGCTTCCAAATCTGAAGATTGAACGGCGCTATCCATCTGTTTCACGATCATCGACAATTCTTCGATGTCTCGTTCCGAAGCTCTCTCGATGAACAATCTTGTGGCAAGTTTTTCAAGATACATTCTCAGATAGAGTAAGTCTTCTATTTCTTTCGGTTCCCACTTCTTCACGGTGAAACCCTTTCTTGGCTCAACTGAGACCAAACCTTCGGCTGCGAGATGGTGTAAAGCTTCTCTCACCGGTGTAACGCTGACACCGAGTTCCTTGGCCAACGTGTCTATCACGATTCTCTGGCCTGGTACGTACCGACCCTTCATTATGAACTCTTTGACTCTGCTCAGGACTTCTTCCTTCAGAGACCTTCGTTCTATCGTTTCCACATGTATCCTCCCATCCTGGTGTCAATTATATCGCGTGGCGTCTTTTTTTGAGAGCTCCAGATACGATCGGATAGATGAGCGAGAGAGCCGCCAAAATCAGCAAAGTGATCGATATGCCGGATTTGAAGAAAATCGAAAAATCCCCATGCGAGAGCATCAGAGACTGTCTGAAGGACTGTTCAAACTTTCTGCCCACGACGCTGGCGAGTATCATGGGTGCCGTGGGGATCTCGAATTTTCTCATCGCATAACCCAGAAGGCCAAACACGATGAGCAGATAGAAATCCACAACACTCAAGTTGATCGCGTAGACTCCTATGAAACACAGAGCAGTTATCAATGGATAGAGGATCTTCGGTGGAACTGCCAAGATTCTCACCAACAAGCCTGCTAAAGGTAGATTCATCAGTGCTGCTATGACGTTGCCGACGAACAGACTCGCCACAACGCCCCATCCTATCTCTGGGTAGAATTCAAACAGAAGCGGTCCTGGTTGCAGACCGTAGATCATCAGTGCACCGAGCATGATCGCGGCAGTACCAGAACCAGGAATACCGAGTGTGAAGGTGGGAAGGATCGCTCCGATCGAGCAAGCGTTGTTCGCAGCTTCCGGTGCCGCCAAGCCTTCTATGGCACCCTTGCCGAATCTTTCTGGTTCTTTCGACAGGCTCTTTTCGATGTTGTAAGACATGAGTGCCGCTATCGTGCCACCCGCGCCAGGTAGTATCCCTATCAAGAATCCTACGGGTGTGGCTCTGAGTATCGGTACGATGCTGCGCCTCCATTGTTCCTTACTGATCCAGATGCGCCCAAATTTCTTCTTGATGGGCTGCATGACCTCTTTGCGTCCCATCTTTTCCAGGTTCTTTAGAACTTCCCCCAAACCGTATACACCTATGATCACCACGAAGAAATCTATACCACCTTGAAGTTCAAGATTTCCAAAAGTGAATCTGGAAACACCCGATTGTGGATCGAGTCCAACCATCGCGACCATCAAACCGAGAACCATGGAAAGCAGTCCCTTCAGAATCTTGCCTTCCGACATCGAAGCTGTTGCTGTGAGTGCGAGAACCATCAGAGCGAAATACTCGGGTGGTCCAAACATGAGCGCAACCTTCGCGAGAGGCAGGGCTAACAAGACGAAAGCTACGGATGATATCAATCCACCAATGAAGGAAGCTATCGCCGATATTGCAAGTGCAGCTTCTGCCTCACCTTTCAGGGTCATTGGATAGCCGTCGAAACACGACGCCACAGCGGAACCGTCACCTGGTATGTTCAGCAAGATCGAACTTCGAGAACCACCGAACATCGCACCATAGAAAATCGCACACATTGTAATCAAAGCGGTCTCTGGTTTCATGACGAACGTTAGCGGTAGCAACAGGGCTATACCCGTCGCTGGGCCAAGGCCCGGTAACATTCCTATCACCGTTCCCAGGAAACAACCGAGCGTCAGCCACAGGAAATTAGACGGTATGAAAACGACTCTGAACCCATACATCAAGTACTCGAGTGTGGGCATTCTGCTCACCCCTAAGGGAGATTTATCAGAAAGACCTTCTCGAACAAATACCAGACACCAAGAGTGTAGAGCAACGCGATACTTACGCTCAAAAACCATTTCTTCAGACCATTGAGAATGATCAGAAATGCGCTCAAGAATGCCAATGTGGATATCAAAAATCCAAGCACACGGAACACCAAAGCATAGCCAACACAGAGAAGGAGAACTATAATTATTCGCGATGCATATTTGCCGTGTTTACCAATGGTTTTCTCTTCCTTCACTTGGGACTTTGAACTCTGCAAGAGCATCAGTGATCCAATGATGGTCACGAGTAAACCCAAGCCCAACGGAAAATAAACAGGCCCAAAGGGATTTCCAACGGGTGCCCTGGGTAGGTTCCAAGCTGCTATCGTGTAAACTAAACCGAAAGCCAGCACAGCGATCGCAAGGTATCTGTCTTTTGCCTCCACAAAGATCCCTCCAAAGCCCGCGGGGAATGCCCCGCGGGCGAAGATCATTCACCCTTGTAGAGTCCAAGTTCTTTGAGCACCACTTTGTAATCTTCGTTAACCTTTTCCAGGTAGTTCATGAACTCTTTGCCCGGCATGAACGCCTTCGTCCAGTTGTACTTCGCTACAACTCTGTCCCATTCAATTGTTTGAACCATCTTCGAAAGAGTGTTTATCCAATATTCTACCGCGTAATCAGGCATCTCCAATGGTCCGAACAGGCCACGCCAGTTCACGAACTCGGCGTCTATACCTTCTTCTTTGAGTGTTGGTACCGTTGCCAGGGTGCCATGAACGCGTTGGGGAGCGGTGATGGCGAGGACCTTGATTGTACCTGTTTGAAGCGCTGCCGTCACCTCTGCAAGACCCGTCGAGAGCACGTCGATGTGTCCACCAAGGAGTGCGGCCAGATGTTCACCTTCTTGGAAGGAGACGTAGGTTATGTCTTTGAGATTCGTCACACCTGCCGCTTTTGCCGCCATCAAGAATTGGATGTGGTCCATGGATCCAAAGGCGGAGATGCCACCAACTTTCACACTCTTTGGATCTTTCTTCAGAGCGTCCATTACCTGGCTGATAGTGTTGTACTTGGAATTCTTTGAGACTGCGAAAGCACCGTAGTCGTGTATCAACATAGCCAGAGGAGTGAGGTCCCTGAACGAATACTGGGTCTGTCCAGTGAGGTTGATCAACAAGAGTGGGGGTGAGAAGACTATGATCGTGTAAGGATCTCCCTTTTTGGTCTGCATGTGCGCCAAGCCAACTCCACCGCCACCACCGGGCATGTTGGTGACGACGATCGGTTGTGTGACCAACCTTGTTTCCTTCAGTGTCTGAGCTACGACTCTTATCGTGGTGTCCCATCCACCTCCTGGACCACCTGGTGCGATGAAGTTCAAAGGCTTCGAGGGGTAAACCTCAGCAAACACGGTTGCTACGATCATTGCTGAGATGATCAACACGGCAAGCTTCACCTTCATACGTTCACCTCCTTGTGGGTTGCATAAAATATGATATCATATATGATGTAGTATGTTACATCGTGTATTATACTAATGAACGCGTGGCTCGTCA
>JAPYWY010000191.1 GCA_028276125.1 Pseudothermotoga sp. | reverse complement strand
GGTCGGTAGAGAAACACTCGCCTGAATTGTTTCTTCTTTCTTCGTCTGTACCGGGGTCGTCTGAGACGTTTGCGTTGGTTTAACTATCCTCTCTGTTTGTTGAGCCTGAGGGGATCTCTCTGGATAAGTTTCTTCTTTGTACTTTGGGACTTCGACACGTGTTTCTGCGAGAAACTTCTTCAATGCATCGCGAAACGTTGGATCGAGATAGCAATCGAAGAACGAACCTTTCAGAACAAGCCTCTGTCCCACCTCGAGAAACGCGCTGGCATGGCTTACCACACCATCGCCTTTGCCAGCAACCAACTCGGGATAGAAAACTTCGAGCTGCGTTCCTCTCACATCGATAGAAGCTGGAGGCGAACTTCCCACAGCGACGAGGTACCTCACGTCTTTCCTGGTGGTCCCATCCAATTTCTTCAACAATTCCGAACCGGTAAGGATCTCCGCATAAACAGGTCCGAGCGCTTCAAGATAGTACAGCAGCTGTGACTTCATCGCATCCACTATGAAACGATCCATACCGAAGTTGTTCGCCACAACCTGTGAATCCTTTCCGTAGAGCAGCGTGCCGTAATAGAGAGGATTGACGACGTTGGTTCCTTTGTTCGGTGGACTCACGAGGACCAGACTTCGAACGTTCTTGACCTCCGGATGCAACTCCACCGCGAGCCTTGCCACGATGGCTCCTATGCCGTGTGCGACGATGTCGAACTCGAAGTTCCTCAGTCTCACCAGCTCCATCGCGAGCTTTTCGGCTTCAAACAACAGATAACTCGGCATGTTCTTCTGCGCGAAGCTGCGGAAGGAGTTCATGTACGAATTCGACCGTGTACCCGCAACGGGATAGTCGTAGTACATGATCGTTCTGTTGGGGAAGAGTTCAACCCAGAAGTTCGCTGAAGCTTGGGAAGAGTTGACGAAACCTAAAAAACCCCTATCCACATCTGGCACGAGCAAAAGGACTGGCTCTGTACTTTTTGACCTCTCGATCAACAACTGCAAGCCAAGTTTCTGTTTTTCGGGAACATCGGCGATCAGACCGATCATCGACGTATGGAACGCCTGTGCTTCCACGTACGGTCCCCTTTCATCAACACCCATCGACGCACCGCCGAAAACTCTGTAGATTGGCTGGGTGGAATCTGGAACGTAGGCCAACCTAACATTGGCATACTCCGCTCCAAGATAGAGATCCTTCGGCAGTCTGTAGACGATCCTGATCGGTCTCATTGCGAACTCGTCAACGCCGTCCGCAGGGGACACATCGTAGAGGTCACCAACAAACACGCTTGAGATCGTCTGCGATAGAGTTTCTCTCGGAACTCGCTTCACAACGAAAGTTTTTCGTACACCGTACGCACCGTCCGGCACAACGATGGACAAAGGAACCGAAGCCTCTTCTTTTTTTCCGCTCAGTACGATCCTTCTGTTCGCATAGAATCGCCACAACAGAATAGACGCGAAAACCGCGAACGACGCTAAGATCGCTATGAAGAGCAACCTTTTTCTGAAGATCGAGAGGAACAGCTCGGAGAACTTCATCTTTTCACCAGATCCTCGAGCAATCGACGTACGCTGATGAGCTTTAGCCCTTCGAGCTGGTGCACCACGGACTTCAATAACTTATCGGCGAAAGTCTTGCTTTGCTCAAGACCAAGGATCTTCACAACGGTGGGTTTACCGAGCGCCACGTCCCTACCAACGGGTTTACCGAGCTTGCTCTCATCGCCACACGCGTCTTTGATATCGTCCTGAACCTGAAACCATATTCCGAACGCTTCACCAAGCTTCGAAAACTTTTCAGCGAGGCCGAACTCACCGGCGAGTATCGGTCCTGTGGCGAAACAGAATGAAAAAAGAGCGCCCGTTTTCTCAGCGTACATTCTCAACACTTCACCTAGGTTTGGACTCGCGCCCGTGTATTCCACATCCAATGCTTCCCCAACGAGCACTCGGTAGGTCGAACGAGAGAAGTATCGAAAGAGCATCTCCTTCTTCTTCGGTTCAGCGGGAGAATCGCTCAGCACACAGAACGCCTTGAGCATGAGACCGTCCCCCGCGAGGATGGCCGTATCGTTACCGAAGACGACATGACAAGAAGGCTTACCCCTCCTGAGAGGAGAATCATCGATCTGTGGAAGGTCGTCGTGGATGAGAGATGCCGTGTGGAACAACTCCACTGCGAGCGCTGGATGCCATACGAGTTCAACTGGGACGTTCAGATCGTCGCAGGTCGACCAGATCAAGAGCGGGCGAAGCCTCTTGCCAGGTGTCAAAACGCTGTAAGTCATCGCCTGCTCAGCCCTGCAGCAAGCTTCCTTCATCTCTTTCTGCAAGAGCTCTTCGAACTCTTTCAAGAATTCAGTCTCTGTCTTCCTCATCTTCTTCTCTCGGTTCGTCTCTCAGCATTTTCTTGAAGGTGTCGATATCAAGGTTCTCGACGAACTTCTTGAACTCCTCATCGCTCGCCTCTTCGGACATCTCCAGATCTATGGCGTGTTCATCCACGATCTCGTTGCTCACGTAGATGGGCACATTCTTTTTCACCGCAAGCACGATGGAATCTGAAGGCCTCGCATCCATCTCTATGATCGCTTGTTCTTCCGATTCTTCCTCCTCTCCCTCGATCGCCGCCAAATCCCTTATGACCAGCGTAGCGTAGTAGACGTTGTCTTTGACACTGTGGATAACGATCCTTTCGAGCTTGGCGTCGAGTGCTTCGAGTAGGTTGAGTATAAGATCGTGGGTCAACGGTCTTGGAAACTCGAAACCTTCCAAGCTCATGGCAAGTGCGTTGGCTTCGCACGCCCCAATCCAGATCGGCAAGACTTTGTTCGTGCCTTCGATGCCCAAGATGACTACGGGAGAGTTGTGCACCTTGTCGAGGACGAGCGCCTTGACCCAAGCTTTCCTCATCGGAGATCACCCCCTGTGAGAACTCCTGAGTTCCTCCACTCCAGCCCTAACGATGTTTTCGACCGCTTTCGCCAGTTCGACTTCGTTTTCGAACTGACCAGGATCGATCGGTGGATGAACCTTCATCAGAACGGTACCCGGGTTGAGAAAGAGACTCTTCTTCGGCACCAAGAACATTGTACCCCATATGGAGACGGGCAGCACTTTCACTTTGAGCTTCTTTGCGACTTTGAACACGGCGGTCTTGAACTCGCGAACCGATCCATCCTCACTCCTGGTACCCTCTGGAAAGACCAAGAAAGATTCTCC
Organism: Pseudothermotoga sp.; assembly: GCA_028276125.1. Lineage (GTDB taxonomy): Bacteria > Thermotogota > Thermotogae > Thermotogales > DSM-5069 > Pseudothermotoga_A. Next base: position 875 of record JAPYWY010000191.1, on the reverse strand, counting down.
ATCCTTCAACAACTTCATGATCCTTTTTATGACTTGCGCACCCTCGGCGGGGTTCTTTCTGTCCAGGAAGATACCCTTCAAGAATTTGACGTACCAGCTGACACCCGGCACCCACGCCAACTCCTTCTTCGCGACCATGGGCATGGGATCGATGTAGCCCAGCATCAACGGTATGTCCATCAAACTCTGATGATTTGGTGTGACGATGTAATTGGTGTCTGGTTTGTAGTTCTCCAAACCCTCTGCTTTCACCCTGCAGAACATGAACCTGAATGTGTTCTTGCCGAAGAGCTTCACCTGCTTGAGAACGAACCTCCTCGCGTTCTGCTCGCCCACGAAGAACTTCAAGATCCAGCCTAAAAACAAGACGAGTGCACCCAGAATGACAACGTAGATGACCGCCGAGATGAGGAAATAGATGGTCACAAGCACCCTCTTCACTCCACACCACCCCGAATCTTCAGCCTCTCGAACCTCATCGTGGCGAGGTCTATCAACATCAACTCGTTCAGTGAACTGGTCGGGCGATCGCAGATCAACTTGACCACTTCGTTCACCTGCAACGACGCGATCAAGGTCACCAAAGGTGGATACACTTGTCTGATCACGCCCTCTTTTGGAGCAGCCGAAAAGATTTGCCTCAATCTGACAGAACCTGGCAGGACGTTCATCAGCTGTCCACAGTATCCTTCGACGCCTGCGTGGACGAGTGGGATCTCTTTTTTCTCACAGAGAATGTCGAGAACGAACTTCGATTCGAAGTTATCCAAACAATCGACCACCACATCCACAGAAGGAAGGCAAAAATCCAAATCGATCCTGACGTGCATTGGAACTATTTCACAGTGTGGATTTATCTGAGAAAGCTTTCTCTG
>JAPYWY010000190.1 GCA_028276125.1 Pseudothermotoga sp. | reverse complement strand
CTTGTACGTGAGGGAGGGCAAAGAAGGTGAGCGAATCTTAACAACACTGAAGGAGTGTGAGGTTTCGAAACGATTGATCGAAGAGATCGTTTGATGTTTCTGCTATATTATTGGCAAGGTGATGGGTGTGAGGAAATACATAACGATGAAAGACATCGCCGAAAAGGCTGGCGTTTCTGTGAACACCGTTTCAAGGGTTCTGAACAACAAACCCGATATAAGCAAACAGACGCGCGAAAATGTACTGAGGATCGCTAAGGAATTGGGCTACATAAAGAACATAACTGCATCTTCGTTGCGCAACAATCAAACCAAAATAGTCGGTGTCATACTCGAAGACATCACGAATTTGTTCTTCGCAGAAGTTATGAAAGGCATGGAGGCCGCGGCAAGGAAGTACGGCTATCAGCTGTTGCTCATGAACACCCAGACAGATGCGAAGAAACAGAGAGAAGCCATACAGACGCTCTTGGAACGCAGGGTCGAAGGCATACTGATCACACCCACGGAGGATGGCCTGAGCGACTTTGAAAGACTTTCTCACATCAATGTTCCCGTGGTGATCGTTGGAAGACACATCGAACGATTACAGCTCGATGAGATACACAGTGACGAGGTCAAAGGGGGCTATCTGGCCACAAAGCATTTGCTGTCTAAGGGTAGGAAGAAGATCCTTTTGATAAATTCCATACCAGAGAACTCCGCCGCGAGGATGAGAGAAGAAGGCTACAGGAAAGCTCTGCGCGAGGCGAATGTTCATCTTCCCGAAGATTACATCATCGTATCGTCCGAGCCCAACATGGAAGCTGGCTATCACGCCGTTTTTAAGGCGATCGAGAAGAAGCTGGACTTTGACGGCATTTTCTGCTACAACGACATGTTCGCCTTCGGTGCGATGAGGGCACTCGAAGAACTCGGTAAGAGAGTGCCTCAGGATGTTGCGGTGGTCGGCTATGACGATGTGGCATTCGCTTCCTACTACAGACCAGCGCTCACCACGATCAGGATAAACAAGTTCGGTATGGGGTTTGAGGCTTTCAAACTTTTGCTGCAAAAATTGAGTGGTAGGAGAAAAAAGCCCAAACGTGTGGTGCTGGACGTCGAACTCATCGCGCGAGAGTCGGCGTGACGCACCAAAATACGAGTTTTTGATCTGTAGAGAAGTGAGCCTTTCGAACCATTCACTCAGCCGTGCTCAACCACCTAAGAACTTTCTTCCCCATGGTATCTCAGTTCAAAGACTCTCATGCGATGAAGCAACAATTGAAACAAGATTCTCATGTCGACTCGAGGAAAAGGAAACCTGTCCATGCAAAGATTTATGTCATGAACGAAAGAAAAGTGATGCCGATACCATGGCGATCTAATTCACATGCACCAGTTTCGTTCTTTCAGATAGCGTGACTTAAGTTTAAGATACGGCCTTACGAAAGCGTGTTGACGCAAACATTGTTTGGGGTTAAAATATTCATGGAGGTGAAACAATGAGAAGATGGATCGTGTTCCTCTGCGTTCTTATAACAATTGGAGTTGTGGTGTCACAGTGGAAACCAGTCAGGTCCATCACGATAATCGTACCTTGGGCTGCTGGTGGTGCAACCGATCAAGTCACGAGAATGACTGCCTCGCTGATGGAGCCGGACTTAGGTAAGAAGTTCATAATCGTCAACACTCCGGGTGGGGCCGGATCGATCGGAACTCTAAACGCATGGCAAGCCCCACACGATGGTTACACCTGGACGGCCAATTCGGTCATGAGCATCGCCAGTTACCCAGTTTTGGGTTACCTGAAGGTCACGCATAGAGATTGGAAGTATCTGTTGCCCGTTTACAATCCAAACGTAGTTGTCGTGAATCCTAACACACCGTACAAATCTGTTCAAGATCTCGTCGAAGCTTTACGGAAGAATCCGGACATTCCGCTGAGCTCTGCGGGAACCGGCAGTGGTGGACACATCGCTCTGGAGCATTTTGCAAGCTATTTCGGTGTAAAGTACAAACATGTTCCTTACGCTGGTGGAGCACCGGCAACGACGGCAGTCGTGGCCGGAGAAGTGGTGGGCAACATGCAGTTCTCCAACGAAGTGGCTGACATGATCAGAGCGGGTAAATTAAGAGCCTTGTGTACACTCGGAGCAGAACCTTTGGAGCTGGATGGATACGGGACCATTCCCAGTATCAGACAGTGGTACCCGGACTTTCCGGAATGTGCCACTTACTTTGGCATCATGATCCCTGCGGACGTGCCAACAGAAGTGCTCGAAGCTGTGTACAAAATCTTCGAAAAAGCAGCCAAATCGGAGGAATTCAAACGGTGGGCCATCAAGCAGGGCTTGGTCCCGGTGTGCATTTACGGTGACGAAGCGGATCGGGTTGTCGAAAAAGTTGTGGTACGTGACCTGTGGTTGCTCTACGATCGAGGTATCGCGACGATTTCACCGCTGGAGTTTGGCATTCAGAGGCCTTAGTCGTTTATCGTAGTTCAACTCGTGAACCAAAGAGACCGAAGGGGAGGACTCAGATTGTCCTACAGAGAAAAAGTATTTCGTATCTCCATCCACAAAACGCGTGAAGAGATGGGCTTTGCTGCGGCCTTCGAGTTGGTTTCGATATTGATCGAGAAGCTGAAGACGCTCGAAGAGGTTAACGTCGTCTTTGCCACCGGTCTTTCTCAACTGGAGTTTCTTGATGCTTTAGTCAAGATACCTTTCCATGGATGGGACAGGGTGAACGCATTTCACTTGGACGAGTACATAGGTCTGCCAGCCGAAGCCACTCAGAGGTTTTCGAACTTTCTCAAAAACAGGCTCTTCGATCGCTTGCGATTCAAGAACGTTTATTATGTCGTTCCACCAGGTCAGGAGAATGAAGATGCGCAAAACCTGGCTCGAAAATATGAACAGCTTTTGTTGAAACATCCTTTGCACATTGCGTGCATCGGTATAGGTGAAAACGGTCACATCGCGTTCAACGAACCGAACGTCGCCGATTACAACGATAAGCATCTGGTCAGAGTCATCGAACTGGACGAACGTTCCAGAAACCAGCAGTTGGCAGAAGGCTGGTTTCAAACCATTGAAGAAGTGCCAACCCACGCGATAACTCTGACCGTGCCTGCCATACTGAGCGCCGAGAAGATTCTGTGCATAGTGCCTCGCGAGAGAAAGAAAGAGATAGTTCTCCGAACTCTGGAAGGTCCCATCACGGCTGAATGTCCTGCAAGCTTTTTGAGAAGACATCGCGATGTTCATCTCTTTCTGGACGCAGAGAGTGCTTCGCTGTTGCCTGGGTGAAACAACACACTTACCAAAGAGGCGAGCTTCAAGCTCGCCTTATTTCTTATTACTGCACCCAGAGAGAGCGCTTCGCGATTTATTTTCAGCATCGCGATATCTATTCAAACCCCCTCGTTTCATGGAGTAGAAGGTTCATCTAAAGGCATTTTGTACGTTTAAGCTAACAATAGGCTTGAGCTTGACTTGATGTATTAAAATGTGGTAACCTATGTTTCGAGGAGTTCATCGGTGTGTTGCACAGAAAGCGAGGGAGAAGATGGAGAAGATCAAAGTGGCCGTAGTCGGCATGGGAAACGTCGGAAGGTACGTGCTTCAAGCTGTCAGAGAATCACAAGACATGGAAGCTGTGGGAATCGTTGAAATTCCAGAACGAGTGGGTCAAATTTCGAGTCAGATCACAGACCTACCTGTCACAAGCAACGTGGAAGAACTTGAAAAACCTGACGTCGCGATCTTGGCGATCGACAGTCGTGCTGTGCCGAGCGTCGCTCCAAGTTTTCTCTACAAAGGCATCAACACAATCGACGCGTACGACATACATGGCGCTGAGGGGGCGCTCAGACTGAAGAAACAGCTCGACGAGATGGCAAAGGAGAACAATTGTGTTGCGATCATATCTGCGGGTTGGGACCCCGGAACCGATTCGCTCATCAGAGCCGTCATGCAGATCATCGCGCCGAAGGGTATGACTTGTACGAACTTCGGTCCAGGCATGAGCATGGGTCACACCGTGGCTGTGAAGAGGATCAAGGGAGTGAAGGATGCCGTTTCGATCACTTGTCCGAAGGGCATGGGCATGCACATGAGGCTCGTGTACGTGGAAT
>JAPYWY010000006.1 GCA_028276125.1 Pseudothermotoga sp. | reverse complement strand
TTGAGACTGCTCGGACGCTTCGGAGACGAGCTGAACTTGCCCACGTACATAGTTGGAGGATTCGTGAGGGACCTGCTCATGGGAAATCCGAACTTGGACTTGGACATCGTTGTGGAACGCGACGGATTGGCCTTTGCCGAGTACGCTACAAAAAAGCTCGACGCCACCTTGGTCAAACACGAAAAGTTCCTCACCGCGTCGCTGTTTTTGAAGGATGGCACGAGGATCGATGTGGCAACCGCCCGAACCGAATACTATGAAGCACCGACTGAACTACCGCAGGTGGAGGTCAGCACCATAAAGAAGGATCTTTACAGGAGGGACTTCACGATCAACGCGATGGCGATAAAGCTCAACCAAAAAGATTTTGGCTTACTGCTCGACTTCTTCGGTGCCAAGAAAGACCTGGAGAACAAAATAGTGAGATGTCTTCACACTCTGAGCTTCGTGGAAGATCCCACGAGGATTCTCAGGGCGGTCAGGTTCGAGACACGTTTCGACTTTCGCATAGAAGAAAGAACGTCTCAGCTCATGCTCGAAGCTACGAGGCAAGGTTATCTGGAAAAGGTGAGCGGGCAGAGGTTGAGGCAAGAGTTCGAAAAGATCTTGGAGGAATCCAAGTGGCTCGCCGCACTGAAAAGACTTTCCGATTTCGAAGTGATCAAACGCATGTTCCCGGGCGTTTTCTACACGCTGACTATGGAACAGAAACTCAGATCTTTGGCAGATTTCCTGCCCTGGGCCGAGGAATTCTTCGGCAGGATCGAGAGATTTTACGCCGTGATGTTCGTCTTTTTGGAGTACCACGGCGATACGGCCATAGGGGAACTGAAGGAGAGGTACGGCCTCTCCAGCAAGTTCGTGGACGAATTGAAATTGCTGAAGAAAATGATCGTTCCACTCTCGAAGGTTATCTCGAACAAGCTGAACTTCTCCGACATCTACAAGATGACCAAGGGCATCTCGCCCGAAGGTTTCTGCTACATCGCCAGCTATCTCGATCCGGAATCACAGGAATACCTCAAGCAGTTCTTGATCAGGCAAAGAGAAACAAAGTTGAAGCACGTGGACGGTAGAGTCATCGCACAGAACTTTGGGCTCAAACCGTCCAAGCTCATCGGAGAACTGATAGAAGAAGTTTACTGTGCCAAGCTCGACGGATCGATCGGCGACGAGCAAGAGATGCAGTTCGCGGAGAAGAAGCTCAAAGACCTCGTTTCTTCAAAAGCTCCTGCACGATGAAGTTCGCCACCTCGCTCGGCGTGGTTCCGCTGCCGAAACCTGCATCGTAACCCAGTTCGAGCGCGAGCTCGTGTGTTATCCTCGGACCACCGACGATGACGAGGAGCTTGTCCCTCAAATTCTCCGCATAGAGCAGTTCCATCAGCTCCGTGAGGTGCTGTATGTGAATGTTTCTCTGGGTGACCACCTGCGAAACGAGCACGACGTCCGCCCCCACCTCCCTGACCTTCTTGACCAATTCTATGGGGGGAACCTGCGCACCGAGGTTGTACACCTTGAAAGCCTTGTACCTTTCAAGACCGTAATCTCCATGGAAGCCTTTCATGTTCAGAATCGAATCGAGCCCTATGGTGTGTGCATCGGTTCCAATGGTCGCACCCACGACCACTATGGGACGCTTCAGCTTTTGCAAAACCAGTTCGTCGATCTTCTCTCGTGGAAGTCTCTGAACCTTCGGTGCGATCACTTTTATGGAAGACAGATCCACCGCCACGTCCGTCTTTCCGTACACAACGAAGAACGTGTAGCCTTCGGACAGATCTTCCATCGTCGCTATAGTGACCTCGTAAAAACCAAGCTTTTCGCAGAACTTCTTTGCTGCTTCTCGTGCCAGAGGTCCGAACTCGACGGGCAAGGTGAAGGAAAGCTGTACGGCCCCGTCGTCCATCTGATCACCGTACGGTCTGACGAGGTTCCGTTCGCTCATCGTCTCACCCCCAACTCGTGCTCGAGCGCGCTTCGAATCGGATTTTCGTAAGCTTCGCTCTTCTTGAACACGCCTTCCAATCCCTTTCCGCCTTCCCTGCTCCTTTTTATGTCGGCGAAGATACCCTGCTCTATGGCGCTGAACAAACCCACATCGCTTATGTGTTCGAGAAGTTCTACTGCCTTTCTCAACACCTCGTTCGCCCTCTTCTCGATGAACCCATCAGGTTTGAACAGTATCTCATCACCCAGGTGCCTCGCCGCCGAAAAGACGTAGTTGGCGTTGACGAGCGCGAGGTATCTGTCATGCATGTAGGGTGTGTGGATCGCCTCGGTCAATATTCCCAACAACTGAATCGATTGACCCGTCATCGAAGAGACCAAGTTGAAGAGCGTGTTCATCGCGTATCCTTTGAATATGTTGCCCGTCATGTACCTGGTGGGAGGCATGTACTTGACTGGACAATCTGGGAAGAGCTCGCGTGAGAGCATGGCGTGCGCTATTTCGTACAGTAGAGAATCTTCGACGTTAGGATTTATCTCGAAGGCGTGCCCAAGGCCCATCAGCTGAGGCTTGAGACCTGCCTTGAGCGCGAACTGCTCGTTGATGAGCTGTGAGGCGGTCACCGTGTGAGCCTTCTCTATGGCGTCCGCAGTCGTCAAGTAGTTGTCCTCTCCAGTGTTTATCGTGATGTTCGCGTACGCACAGATCAGTCTGGAGATGTACTGATCGGTGAAGGTCCTGAGCATGTTGATGTCTCTGAACAAGATTCCATACATGGCATCGTTCAAAAGTATGTCGAGGCCTTCGAGCGCCGCCATGACAGCGATCTCGGGCATGCACAGACCCGACGCGTAGTTCACCTGCCTTATGTAACGTCCAACCTTTCTCGCCGCTTCGTCGAGGGCTTGCCTCATGATCCTGAAGTTCTCCTGTGTCGCGTAGGTTCCCCCATAACCTTCCGTCGTCGCCCCGTAAGGCACATAATCGAGCAGACTCTGCGCTGTAGAACGTATCACAGCGATGATGTCTGCACCTTGAAAGACGGCTGCGCGTGCTTGAACAACGTCCTCGTAGATGTTACCGGTCGCCACGATGAGGTACTTGTAAGGCTTCGGAGGATCACCAAGCTGTTGAAGCAATGCGTCTCTCTCTTCGCTCTTTCGCTTTATTCGCGCCAGGGCCTCCTCAACCAGCTTTTTTGAAAATGTTTCATAGACCTGCCGCTTCGGCTGTGGCAACGTGCGCAGATCCAGACCGTCCGCGATCGCCTCACAAATTTGTTGAACATCCTTGTCCAAAACGATCGCAGCGTTCACGACGGGCTTAAACGCACCCTGATCCAACATGTTCCATTCTTTGAGCTTGTCCAACACGACGTTCACAAGGGGTATTCGATCCTCACCGACGACACCGTCCACACCCAGAAGTCTCAACGTCGCACGCTCGGTGGAGACAGTTGAGTGCTCGTCGATGATCTTCTGAACGTCGTCAGTGATCTTCTTTGCGAGGGACCTGGCGTACTCAACAAGCTTCGAATCGAGTCTGATCGTTGGTCTGCCCACTCAACCACCTCCAGTATTATCGTATCATATCTGTTTCGTGAAAGTGAATTAGTGAAACATCAGCGCAAAAATGGTAGAATGTTTGCAGGGTGATCGCCGATGAGACGTTTTCTCAAGATTCTCATTTACGTGGCTCTCTTCTCCGTTCTTCACTTCGGTTACGAACTCACAGGTTGGGATTTTCTCAAAGTCCTCTGCGGCACGGACGAGTCCGTCTTCGAGCACATCAAGATGGGCTTTTGGGCTTATCTTTTCACGAGCGTCATCGAGTTCTTCGCGTTCAAGAAGAAACAGAATTTTTGGTCTTCGCGGTTTTTCTCAGCCTCTCTGGTGCCATGGTTCATAGTGGTCGTGTGGTACTTGGTTCCAGCCATCTTCGGAAAGATCGAAACTCTCTGGATTGAACTCGCTTGGGCCTTTGCGGTTGTGATCGTCTCTGGTTTATTCGCAATCATCGTAGAAACGGAGCTTGAGTCCTTAAAGATTTCAAAGGGCTTCAAGATCTTGGTATTTGCACTCTTCGTCGTTTCGATGATCTTTTTCGTGCGTTTTTCTTTTGGCAAACCGTGGATCGACGTTTTCGTAGACCCGTACACGTTGTGAGACTTTGCGGTATTATTTTGTAAAAGGGAAAACACAGGAGGTTGGTGTATGCTGCGGACACACACTTGCGGGGAACTCAGACTCAGCGATGTGAACAAGAAGGTCATTTTGGCAGGGTGGATCGACAGGATCAGGGACCTCGGTGGCGTGAAGTTCATCATGCTCAGAGACAGGTACGGTCAAACTCAGATCGTGCTGTCGAAGGATTTCGATCTAGACCTGAAGCGTGAAGCTGTGATTCGCGTGGAAGGTGTGGTCAGAGAAAGGCCAAAGGATACCGTCAACAGAGAACTGCCAACGGGTGAGATCGAAGTGCTCGCCGAACGCGTTGAGGTTCTCTCTTCACCACAGAGAGAGCTTCCTTTCTATCCTGGAGAACCGAACCTGCCGAGCGAAGACGTCAGGCTCAAGTATCGCTACATAGATCTGAGAAGGAAAGAAATGATGGACAGAATCATCACCCGCCACAGGGTGGCCCAGGCCGTGAGGCAGTACCTGAGCTCTTTAGGATTCATAGAGGTGGAAACACCCTTCTTGACGAAGAGCACGCCAGAAGGTGCGAGAGACTTCTTGGTTCCATCGAGGCTCAAACCGGGGACCTTCTACGCACTCCCTCAGTCTCCACAGCTGTTCAAACAACTGCTCATGGTTGGAGGCTTGGATAGATACTTCCAAATCGTTCGTTGCTTCAGAGACGAAGATTTGAGGGCGGACAGACAACCTGAATTCACGCAGATAGACATCGAGATGTCCTTCGTCACGAGAGAAGATGTCCTCCAAACGGTCGAAGGCATGGTGAAGTACGTCTTCAAGCAAGTTCTCGACGTTGACTTACCGGAGAAGTTCGACAGGCTGAGCTACCAGTACTGCATGGACATTTATGGCTCGGACAAGCCGGACAGAAGGATCGGCATGGAGTTCGTGGACCTGAGCGAGTATTTCAAGAGCAGCGATTACAACGTGGTGAGAAACATCTTGGAGAACAACGGAGTTGTGAAGGGCTTCGTCGTCAAGAATTTTGCTCTCAAAATGAGCAGGAAGGTTGCAGAAGAGTTCGAAACGATCGTAAAGAAGAACGGACCCGGTGGCATGCTGTGGTTCGCGCTCGAGGACGAGATGAAGGGCAGCGCGTTGAAACATCTGAAGAACATCTACGAAGCAGTGTCCAGGACGACTCGAATGAATCACGGTGATGTGTGCCTGATGGTGGCGGGAAAGCTGAACGAGGTGAATCTCGCTTTAGGTGAACTGAGGAAGACCATCGGTGATTCATATTTTGCGCATTTGAAAGTTGGTTTCGATGTATTTTGGGTTTTGGACTTCCCCATGTTCGAGTACAGCGAAGAGGAGGGTAGATTCGTCGCACAGCACCATCCTTTCACGATGCCAAACCTCGAAGATTTGGATCGTTACAAAGACGAGGACCTCTCGAAGATAAGGGCGCAGTCTTACGATCTGGTGATAAACGGCTACGAGATAGGATCTGGAAGCATCAGGATACACAACAGAGATCTTCAGAGAGAAGTGTTCAGGCTCATGCAACTCACGGAGGAAGAGATCAAGCTCAAATTCGGCTTTCTCCTGGAGGCCTTTCAATACGGTGCGCCTCCACACGGCGGTATAGCGCTCGGTTTGGACAGGTTGGTTGCTATAATTTGTAATGTCTCGTCGATAAGAGAAGTTATAGCATTTCCAAAGACTGCGAGCGGTGTGTGCCCGTTGACGGGTGCACCGGATGTGGTGAGTGAACAACAGCTGAGGGAACTGAAAATAAGAATAACTGGAGGGAACGGAGTATGATCGATGTGAACGTCAAGTTCGAGGAGCAGAACGACAAGTTGCTGTGCAAGATCAACGGAGACTTCGACGCGTATCATTCTGCGGAGATCAAGAGACAGATAAAGGAAAGGATGGAGAGCTCCAAGGCGGCGAAGATCGTGGTAGACATGTCGGAAGTGCCGTACATAGACAGCGCCGGTTTGGGAGCGATGGTGGCCATACTGAAAGACGCAAGGCACCTCGGTAAAGAGATAGTCCTGGCGAGCCTGAGGCAGAACGTGAAGAGGATCTTCGAGATGACGCGCTTGGACAAAGTCTTCAAAATTGTCGAAGTTCTGGAGGAGGCTTGAATTGGGCAACTTTCTCATCGCCATAGATGGTCCTGCTGGTTCTGGAAAATCGACCATAGCAAGACTGCTCTCTGAGAGACTCGGTTTCAACCACCTCGACACGGGCGCAATGTACCGTGCGGTGGCAGTTTACTTGGATTCGAAAGGATTCACACCCGAGAGCGTTCCTGAGGAAGAACTGGAAAAGATCGATGTGCAGTACATAGACAATGAACTGTATCTGAACGGTGAGAGGGTGCGTGAGGAAGATATCAGATCGGCGAAAGCCGGCCAACTTGCCTCAAGCTTTGCGGTTGTGCCGAAGGTCAGAGAAAAGCTCACGCAACTACAAAGAAAGATCTGCGAAAGGGGAAACTTCGTCGTTGAAGGTAGGGACATTGGGACCGTCGTTCTGCCCCACGCTCAGGTGAAGATATTCCTCACCGCGTCCTTCGAAGAAAGGGTGAAGAGGAGAGCCGAGGAACTAAAAAGCAAAGGTATCGAGCTCTCCTTGGAAGAAGTGGCGAGACAGATCGAGGAACGCGACAAGCGAGATTCCTCCAGAAACCTCGCCCCTTTGAAACCTGCTGAGGATGCCATCGTCATAGATACAACAGCTAAGAGCATCGAACGAGTGCTCGAAGAGGTGATCGAAGTCATCGACAGGAGGAAAACGAATGAAGCTGTACGTTGCTGACAACATCGGTTTCTGCTTCGGCGTGGAGAGGGCGCTGAAAACGGTAGAAGAGTGCCTCGAGCACGAGCACAGCGTTTACAGTCTTGGCGAGATCGTGCACAACAGAAATGTCGTCGAGAGATTGAAGGCGAAAGGACTCAAAGTCTTCCACGAGAACGATACGATCCCAGAAGATGCCCAAGATTCCGTGCTGGTCGTGAGGGCTCACGGCGTGGCGCCGAGGGTCCTGAACGAACTGGAAAAGAATTTCAAACGAGTGATAGATGCGACCTGTCCGATCGTCTTGAAGTTGTTCGAAAGGGCGAAGGCTGCAAAAGAAGCTGGTTACACGGTGATCGTTTTTGGTGACGAGAACCACGACGAAATGAAGGCTTTGAAGGGACACGTCGAAGATGTGATTGTCACAACACGACCTTTGGCTTTGCAAGGGAAAATCTGCGTTCTGTCACAGACAACGATGTCGTTGGATGATTTCTTGAGCTTTGGTGCTGAAACTTTGAAAGCTTCCGAACCGACGGAGCTTTTGTTTTTCAACACCGTGTGCGAGGTCACGCACAAACGTGAAGTTGAAGTGAAGAAGATGGCGGTCGAATGTGATCTCGTCATCGTTGTCGGGGGTAAGAACAGCTCCAACACGAAGAAGCTTGCGAGGATAGCCTCAAAGACAACGAAGGTTTTGCACGTACAAGATGCTTCGGAACTCGAAGAGTTCGATTTCAAAGGTTTCAAAAAGATAGGTGTGACGGCCGGAACGTCCACGCCTTTGGAGGATGTCGGTCTGGTCGTTGAGAGAATCCGTTCGGGAGGTTGAGCGTATGGAGAGGGAAAACGCGAACATGAAGGATTTTGAGAGATATCTGGACTTCACCGAGCTCGGGCCGGGTCAGGTGGTCGAGGCGACTGTGACTGGTGTGGACCCAGCCGAAGGTTTGTCGGTGGACTTCGGTGGAAAGCAGGAAGGCAGGATACAGCCTTCGGAGCTCGTGAGGGAACCTTCGAGCTACAGAGTGGGTGAAAAGATCACGGCACAAATACTCAAGATAAACGACGAAGAGGGCTACGCGTTGCTCTCAGAAATAAGGCCCTACAGGAGGATGGCCGAACGCAAGGTCAAAGAGGCAAAGGATTCTGGCGCTCCCGTCAAGGGACAGTTCGTTCAGCAGGTGTCGGGCGGTTACATCGTCAAGCTCTTCAACGTGTTGGATGCCTTCCTTCCAGGCTCTGAGTCTCTGCTCAGAAGGGACGCGGAAATTCCACAGGGTGAACACGACTTCTTGGTCATCGACTATGTTTCAGGCAGGCGTGGCAGGATCGTCGTTTCGAGAAAGGCACTGATCGAGAGGCAGGTTCAGTCTTTCTTCGACTCGCACAAAGTCGGCGACGTCGTCGAAGCAAAGGTGGAACGAGTGAGAACTTCTGGAGCCATCTTGAAGGTCGGCCCACTGACGGCCACGCTCCCGAGGGAAGAGGTCTCCCACGATCCTTCAGTCTCCATACACGATGCGCTGAAGGAAGGGGAAAGTGTCAAGGTGAAGATCGTGAAACTGGATCCTGCACAGCGTCTGATCGAAGTCAGTCTGAAGGCGCTCGAACCAGATCCATGGCAAACCGCGGCCGAGAAGTACAGAGTGGGCACGATCGTGCAGGGTGTGGTGAAGAACATCGTCCCGTTCGGTGTCTTCGTGAACCTCGAACCGGGATTGGACGGACTCATACACGTTTCTGAGATCTTCTGGGGCAGCAAGAAAGTCGATTTGAAGAAGTTCTTCAAACCTGGTCAAATGGTGGAAGCCGAGGTAGTAGAAGTCGATCCGGAGAAGCGAAGACTTGCGTTGAGTTACAAGAGGGCTCAGGGAGATCCGTGGGAGAACGTGACGGAACGCTACAAGGAGGGTGACATCGTCGAGGGCACCATCTTGAAGATCCTTCCCACCGGTTTGATAGTCGAGATCGAGGATGGTGTCACTGGACTCGTACCGAAGTCGGAGCTCTCCTGGAACAAGGTGAGTGATCCAAGCAAGCTGTTCAGAGAAAGACAGAGTCTGAAGATGAAGATACTGTCCATAGATCCACAGAACAGAAGGATGAGACTCAGCGTGAAGCAGACGATGCCAGATCCGTGGGAAAAGGCCGCCGAAACTCTGAAGGAGGGCAGCGTCACACGAGCGATCGTGAAGGCAAAGTTGAACTCGGGATACGTGCTCCAGCTGAAAGATTTCTCTGTGGAAGCGTTCATGCCATCCAGCCACGCACCCGAGGAGATGAAGGAAGGAACAGAGATCGAAGTCCTCGTGCTGAGGATAATACCTGAACGCAGAAAGATCCTCGTCAGTCAGAAAAAACTGGAGGAAATGAAGGACTACGAGGAATACAAGAAACAAATGGGAGGTTCTCAGAAGACGCTCGGAGACCTTCTGAAGAAGTGAACCATGGCGAAGGTGGTCATTGCCGGAAAGACTAACGTCGGTAAATCTACGCTTTTCAACAGGCTCATAGGCAAGAGAAAGGCGATCACTGAAAAAGAAGAGGGCGTCACCAGGGACACACTAAAGGGCGTGGTGGTCTATGGTGACGCCGCCTTTGATTTGTTCGACACGTGTGGTGTGTACGAAAAAGCCGACGATGAAATGCTCCAGTCCATGAAGCAACGCGCGCTGAAAGCCTTTGAGGAGGCCGATCTGATTCTCTTCGTCGTCAACGCGAGGGAGGGGATCACGTCGGAGGATGAATACGTCGCACAGGTGTTGAGAAAACTCGGAAAAAAAGTGATACTGGTGATCAACAAAGCGGAGAACATGAGGATCGTTGAAGAGAATCTACCCGACATCTTCAGACTCGGCTTCGACGATTATGTGATCGTCTCGGCACAACACAATCTCAACGTGGACCAGTTGCTTGAAAAGATCGTCAACACTCTGAAGGAAATGAATGTGCCACTCGACCAACCCGTGAAGGATAGGAGCTATCCTTCCGTCGCCATAGTCGGAAAACCCAACGTGGGCAAATCGTCCTTGTTCAACGCCATTTTGAACGAAGACAGGGTCAACGTCACACCGATCCCTGGAACAACGAGGGACCCGGTGGACGAGTTGGTGGAGATAGATGACAAAAAGTACGTCTTCATCGACACTGCGGGTTTGAGACGCAAGAGCCGGATAGAAGAGAAGAGCTTGGAGTACTTCAGTGTGAAGCGCGCCATAGATGCATTGGAGTCTGCAGACGTTGTGGTGTTGCTCATAGACGCTGTGGAAGGCGTTTCTCGACAGGACAAGAGGATCGCGGGTCTGGTGCTGGACCGAGGCAAGGCGTTGGTGATCGACGTGAACAAGTTCGACCTGGTCGATGTGAAAATGAGCGAGTACGAGCGTGCGATCAGGGCAGAGATGCCGTTCGTGGATTTCTGCAGGATCGTGTTCACGAGCGCCGTGAAAAAACAGGGTTTGAAGTCCCTGCTGAGCGCCATAGATGAAGCGTACGCATCCTACTGCAGGAAGGTCGAACAATCGAAACTGAACAAATTCCTCCTGCAGCTTCCAATACTCGCACCGAGTCTTTCCGACACGAGGGTCTACGCGATCAAGCAGGTGAAGATCAAGCCACCGAAGTTCGTCTTCACCGTGAACAAAGAAGACGGTGTGAGATCGGAAACACAGAGAATGTTGCAAAGGCTCATCAGAGAGCGTATTGATCCCTTCACAGGTTCACCCATCTTCCTCGAATTCAAGTCAAGGGGGTGACACCTTGGACTATGTACTCGTGGGGTTGATCTGCTATCTGTGCGGTGCGGTCCCTTTCAGTTACCTTCTTCCCAAGCTGAAGAAGATCGACGTCAGAAAAGTGGGCAGTGGAAACGTGGGCGGCACCAACGCGTTGAGGGCGGCTGGACCCATCATAGGTTTCACTTGCATGGTTCTCGACGCACTGAAGACTTTCATACCAGTGCTCGTCTTCGCCCAACTGTACGGCTACGACAAGAACCTTGTGGGAGTCGCCGCCATCGCTGCGGTCCTCGGCCACGACTTTCCCATCTTCTTGAAGTTCAAAGGTGGTAAAGGCGTCGCGAGCACCTGCGGCGTCTTCTTCGCCCTATGCCCAATCTGTGGTTTCGTTTTTCTTGGAAGCTGGCTGACTATGACGATCCTCACCAAGTACGTCTCGTTGGCATCGATCTCGAGTCTTTTCCTCGCATCGATCGTCGCGCTGTTTTTCAACAGAGACATCTCGGTGCTCTTCTTCCTTCTCTCGGCGCTCTCGACGTTCAGACACTCGGACAACATAGAGAGGTTGCTGAAGGGTACTGAGAGGAAGACCGATCTCATCGGTATGGTGAAGAAGAGATGAAACAATTCGTTTTGGTCCTTTCGGTCATCGCGTCGCTTTGTCTCGCCATCACCAACGAAGAGCAGGCGAGAGAACTGTTTGCCCGAGCTTTGGAAAGCTGGTACGCCGGAGACGTCGTGGCGGCACGGGAGTCGATGTCCCAAGCACTTTCAGGTCTGATTTACATCACGGACATACCCGAGTTTTGGTTCTTCACCGCCAAGCTGGACATAGACGTTGGTAACACTGCAAGAGCCTTGGAAGATCTCAGAACCTTACTCGTGCTCGCACCCACCAAGGACGAGGCCATCTCCTTGGTTAAAGAGATAGAGACGTTCATCAATCCCTTGGTCCCTTCCACTCCCACCCTGTCGGGTGAGATCTTCAAGATTGAAGGTTTCAAGAACGGCGTGGAATATTTCTACTCGCCCGTTTCTGTGACGACGCTGGGACGAACCATCTGCGTTGCCGACAAGGTTAACAGTCGATTGATCATTCACAGTCCATCCGGCTACACCATTCACAAACTCAGCTTTAAACCCGAAAGCGTGGTTTGCAACGCGTTCAAGTACCTCTACGTGGCTGGTGAGGACAAGCTCGCACTGTTCGATTTAGAGAACAACCGTGTCGAAACACTCGCTTCGAACCTGTTGAAACCCGTCTTGGCTGGCTTGGATCGACTCGGAAGGCTCTGGGGTGCGGACGTGGATAGACTTTTCTGCGTGGAAGATGGCAGGGTAAGATTCTTCGAGCTCGACGATTTTTATTCTATCCAGGACGTCGAGGTCGGATTGAAGGGCATCTGGATCCTCGATATCTTCAAGAACAGGATCGTGCTCTTTGACTTCAACATGAAGAAGGTGCTCGAACTTCCCGCACATGGATCTTGGAACTTCGAGCTCACACTGTTTGAAGAACCTTTCATTTTGAAGGACGATACGCTATTTCTCGTTCGAAAAGATGGGCTCGTCGAGCTGGGAAAGTTCCCACAAGCCTTCGTGACGATGGAATACAACTATCCTTTTCTGTTCCTGATGGATTTCAAGGCTCACAGCGTTCACGTGGTGCTACTAAAGGGTAAAGAGCCGATCTTGGTGAAGATAGATTCGTTGAGCTTCGATCAAGATTCGTTGATCCTTTCGGTGCGTGTCGAGAACATCTTCGCAGAGCCCATTCCCATACTCGGTGACATGTTCCAAGTAAGGGAGGGTGGAGGACCAATCTTCTCCGAACTGAGCCTGTCCCATCGCAAGGCCGCTTGGCTCAACGCGGATAAGGATTTCTTCAAGAAAATTCTACCCACACTGAAGCGTGGCAGCACTTACGCCGTCGTCGTGAACGACGTGAGTCAACTGAAGCGCGACGATGTGGTCAGCCTGCGTGGCAAGAACGTACGAATCTTCACTCAAAACGTGGCGAACGAGGAAGTCATCCTCAGCGGTGGTTTTGGGTATTTCAAATCCAGTTTTGAACTGTTTCAACCTGTGTGGAACGTCAAGTTCACGAGAACCAGGCCAACACCTGCCGACATCGTTCCCGTCAAATTCGAGATACGTTTGGCGGGCGAGGTGTTTTCCGACACAGTTTATTACACCAAGGGTATGATCGCGAAATGATAGAGGAGCTCTTCAAGAAGGCTTTCGATGCAGCCAAGGAAGGAAGGCTCGAAGAGGCGGAAAAGTTTTACAGAGAATGTCTTCGAGTCCACGAAAGCCCGGAGATCTGGAACAACCTCGCGAACGTGTACGTGCGCATGGAGAGATTCGCTGAGGCGATGGAGTGTTACAGGAAGGCGATCGCATGTGATCCTTCCTTCACGACGGCCCACGCAAACCTTGCATCTCTGCTCTTGAACCTCGAGAGGTTCTCCGAAGCCAAACTCTTGCTCTTGAGTCTGCTCCAAAAGGGTGTGAAGAACGAGCAGATCTTGGCGATGCTGATCGCTTGCGATCTGGTCTTGAACGATCTTTCCCAGGCCGCACAACTCTACAGGGAGAACGCTTCCGAGGCTTTGAACCGAGAACTCGCGGAGTACGGAGTTTTGGAGAAGGTTCTTCAACTGATCTGATCATCTCTCTTCGAAGAAGCTGTTGAGAAGCACGGGATCTATTCTTTCTTTCAAAATTCTCTTCACCTTCTGAACCGTGTTGTCCACCTTCTTGAAATTCACACCCAGCGCTTGCTGTATCTCTTCGTAGCTGAACCCATCGAGCCACATCTGGAATACATCGATCTCTACCTCGCCGAGGAAATCCTTCACCCGTTCAACGATCATCTCCGCCAGAGCATCACGCGCAGTCGACCTGACACCGTCTTCGAAGGAGTAACCCGTCTCCTCGGAATCTTCCGAAGAAGCGAGCAGATCCACGCTGAGCGCATCCGTGAGGACTTTGTTCTTCTTCCTGTTCAAAAACGTCAAGAACGATTTCAACTCGGATTCCACACTCCTCCACGCGAAGGAGGTGAAGCCACTTTTATCTGGTTGATAATAATACACCGCCTTTATGAGCCCCACCAGTGCGCTCTGAACCATGTCGTCGAACTCCGCCCACGGCGCGTAGTACTTGGAACATATTTTGCAGACCATCGGATAGTAACGCTCCACGATGAGATCGAGCGCTTCTTTCAAACCTGCCTGTGCGAGGTTCACCAACTCCTCGTTTCGCTTCGCCCTGAGCCTGTGCTTTACGGACAAGACATCAACCTCTCTCGAGCATTCTCGCCAGAACGGCTATGTCTTCAACAACGAGGTGTGGTTTGGTCGAACTCCTTTCGAGGTCTTCTCTCGT
This sequence comes from Pseudothermotoga sp., assembly GCA_028276125.1. Taxonomy (GTDB): domain Bacteria; phylum Thermotogota; class Thermotogae; order Thermotogales; family DSM-5069; genus Pseudothermotoga_A. The sequence continues at coordinate 3,948 of JAPYWY010000006.1, read as the reverse complement.
TGTTTCACCGCTGAGCACCAAGATCGCCATCGCCCCTGAACGAGCCGCGAACTCCATGTCCGTGTAGAGTCTATCACCCACCATGGCGATTTTCGAAGTTGGAAGGTTGAACCTCTTGGACACGATCTGCATCATCAAAGAGTTGGGTTTTCCCACCACGTAGTCTGGAACTCTGCCCGTGGAACGTTCGATGAGGGCGATGAAGGAACCTGTATCTGGCAAAGGACCCTCCTCCGAAGGACAGTTTATGTCGGGATGAGTCGCGATGTAGGGCAAATTGTTTCTGATCAACAGACAAGCTCGAGCAAGCTTCTCGTAGGTCACTTCCATATCGTAACCCAGCACGACGAGCTGTGGATCTTTCCATTCTATCGTGTGGCCGTACGAGCGGAGGGTCTCTTCCAGAGCCTTGGTACCCACAAGGAAAAGTTTCGTTCTGCCGTAGCGTTCGAGCAAGAACAGTGCGGTGGCTTCGCCCGAGGTGAACACGTGAGTTTCGTCGACGTTCGCACCGAGCGTTCTGAGTTTCTCAACGTACTGTCTCGGACCCTTGGAGGAGTTGTTCGTGAGAAAGAGGAATTTCTTCCCTTGAGACTTCACCACTTCGAGGAACTCCAGAGCACCCCGAATGAGCTTGTCTCCGAGGTAGAACGTGCCATCCATGTCCAAGAGGAACAGTTCTATGTCGTGCAGGTTCAAAGCTCGCACCTCCTGACTCTAAACAAAAAAGCAGGGCCTTTGGCCCTGCTAACTTATATTATACCACAACTGGAAATTCCTGTCAAGCACCTGTTTCACTGCCGCATCTGTTTTTATCATACCACAGATTCAAACTGAATGCAACCTATACTTCCACGAGCGCACCGAGGAATTGACTCTTGTAAAGCTGCGCGTAGAAGCCTCCCCTCGCAAGCAACTCTTTGTGCGTGCCCTTCTCTATGATTTTTCCTTCGTTCATGACGAGGATGAGATCGGCGTTCCTTATTGTTGAAAGTCTGTGAGCTATGATGAAACACGTTCTTCCTTTCATCAGCTCGTCCATCGCCTTCTGGATGTGTATCTCGGTGAGCGTGTCGACGTTGCTCGTGGCCTCATCCAGTATGAGCACGTCTGGGTTGGCTAAGAAAGCCCTCGCGATGGTTATGAGCTGCTTTTCACCGTAGGATATGTTCGTCGCCTCTTCGTTGATCACAGTATCGTACCCATCCGGCAGAGCCATGATGAAGTGGTGTGCCTGCGCCATCTTCGCGGCCTGTATTATTTCCTCTTCTGTGGCATTCTCCTTTCCGTACGCAATGTTCTCCCTTATCGTCCCGTTGAACAACCACGTGTCTTGCAGAACCATACCGAAGCACTTCCTCAGATTCTTCTTGTGTATGTCTCTGATGTCTATCCCATCGAGCTTGATGCTACCTTTCTGTACTTCGTAGAAACGCATCAACAGGTTGACCAACGTTGTCTTTCCGGCACCCGTTGGACCAACGATCGCGATCCTTTGGCCACTGAAGACTTCTATGTTCAGATCCTCTATCAGGGGCTTCTCTGGCACGTAGCTGAAGTACACGTTCTCAAATCTGACATCGCCCTTCGCCTTTTCAATCCTCAGCGCGTCGGGCTTTTCGGGTTTCTCTTCCTCTTCATCGAGTACCTCGAAAACCCTCTCCGCAGCAGCGATCGTCGATTGAATGAGGTTCACGATGTTGGAAATCTGCACGATGGGTTGCGTGAACTGCTGTGAGTATTGGATGAAGGCTTGAACGTCGCCTATGGTTATGGTCCTCCTCGTGACGAGGATACCCCCCACCACCGAGACGATCACGTAGCCCAAGTTACCTATGAACCGCATCAATGGCATGATCATACCGGACAGAAACTGTGCCTTGTGGCTCGCATCGCAGAGTTGTTCGTTTATTCCTTCGAACTTCTCGGTGACGTCCTTCTCTCTGCAGTAGGCCTTCACAACGATGTGACCGGCGTAAACTTCCTCCACGTGGCCACTCAATTCTCCAAGCCTCTTCTGTTGTCTGGAGAAGAATTTCTGAGAATACTTCGCGATGAGGACCGTTGTGGCGATGCTCAACGGCAACGTGAGCACCGTAACGCCCGTGAGCAGAGGACTTATCGTGAGCATCATGATCGTGACACCCACGACGGAGACTATCCCAGAGACGAACTGAACAAGGCTCTGTTGCAGTGTGTTGCTGATCAGATCGACATCGTTTATCACCCGACTCAAAATTTCGCCGTGAGTTCGAGAATCGTAGAACTTCAAAGGCAGCCTTGCGAGCTTTTCAGAGACATCCTTTCTCATCTTCATCACAATCTTCTGAGTGACTCCCGCCATGATGAACTGCTGCAGATACATCAGCAAGCCGCTCAGAGAATAGAGTATGCTCACTTGGATGAGTATCTTCGCCACGTACGAAAAATCTATCTTCGCGTTGGGAAACCTGAACATCTTCGCCATCACGCCACGAAAGATCTCGGTCGTTGCCCTTCCGAGGATCTTCGGTGCGATTATCGTCAAGACTGTCGCGGTGATCGTGAGACCCAAAACTATGATCATGGGCACGAGATAGGGCCTGAGATAAGCGATCAATCTCCTCAGAGTTCCCTTGAAGTCCTTGGCCTTCTCCGCGGGTATACCTATTGGGGGACCACCCGGAGCTGGTCTTCGCACCGGCAGAGGCCCCAGTTGGTCAGTTTTTCTTTCATCTGCCATTGGCTTCACCTCCGATCGTTGCTTCCTCTTCAGAGATCTGTGAGAACACGATGTCTCTGTACACCGGACAGCTCTTCATGAGTTCCTCATGCGTACCTATGCCTTCCACTTTACCATCCTTCAGCACTATGATTTGATCGGCATGCATGATCGTGGCCACCCTCTGCGCAACGATTATCACGGTCGCATCCCTCAATTCCTTCATGAGCCTCGAACGGATCTTTGCGTCCGTTCTGAAATCGACCGCCGAGAAGGTATCGTCGAAAAGATAGATCCTGTGCTTAGCCGCGATCGCGCGTGCTATTGAGATCCTCTGCTTCTGACCACCAGACAGGTTTGTCCCACCCTGGGCAACAAGAGCGTTGAGTCCTCCAGGCATCTTCAAAGCGAACTCGTTCACCTGTGCGATGTCCGCAGCTCTGAAGATCTCATCATCGGTGAGCTCACTTCGACCGAACCTTATGTTTTCAGCGATCGTAGCTGAGAAGATGATCGGTCTCTGTGGTGCGTAGCCTATCATCTTTCTAAGCTTCTCTAAGGGTATCTTTCTGACATCCACCCCATCGATCTTGACTGAACCTTGTGTCACGTCGTAGAACCTCATCATCAGATTCAAAATCGTGGTCTTTCCAGAGCCTGTGTTCCCGATAATTGCTGTCACCTGCCCATGTTTCGCGGTGAAGGAAACGTCTCTGAGCGCTGGTTCCTTTGCTCCCGGATAGTGAAACGTCACGTTCTCGAACTGCACCACACCTTCACCTGCGGGTTCTTCGAAAAGCTTTGGTTCCTTCACGGACGGTTCGGTTGCGAGCACTTCGAGAACCCTCTGTGCAGAAACCGAAGCGCGAGGCAAAAATGTGAATATGAGTGAGATCATGATGAATGCAAACAGAACCTGCATCACGTACTGCATGACGGCCATCATGCCACCGACTTGGAGCTGTCCAGCATCTATCTGTTTGGCCCCGAACCATATCAGGGCAACGATCGTGAAGTTCATGACGATGGTCATGATTGGAAAGACGATGGCCCCGATCCTGTTCACTTTCAGCGCTGTACGTGTCAAATCCATGTTCGCCTCTTCGAACCTGTTCTTCTCATACTCTTCCTTGTTGAACGCCCTGATCACTCGAATTCCCGTGACCCTTTCTCTCAAGACGAGGTTGAGTCGGTCTATCTTCTTCTGCATGCTCTTGAACAGAGGCATGACCTTTGAAAAGATCAGA
>JAPYWY010000189.1 GCA_028276125.1 Pseudothermotoga sp. | reverse complement strand
TGAGTTTTGCCCTCTTCGAGAAGTGAATTTATCAGTTCGTCTATGTCTTTTCCCAGAGTAGAGAGAAAGAGGCTGACTCGCTTCACACCAATGAAAGAGTGAGGTATCAACGCGGTGGGAAGTTCTTCAACGGGGCGAACGCAGTGATGAACTACAGGCTTTGACACCTTCAGCCCTTGGAGGAAAATTTCGTTGAAACGCACAAGCATTTCAGTCTCGTCAACGATGCTCTTGTAACGCGTCCTCAGTCGCGCCAAGAATATCGCTTTGTCCGGCATGTATTCTTCGATCTTTGGAACGTAGAGCTCAACCAATTCTCATCCTCCTTTGATCACGATGATACAATGTGTGGGCAAAAATGTTTGTGAACTGCGTACAAACATAATTTGAAGGTTCTACTCGACCACTTGACTTGCAGCCTTCCTCAACCTGTTCATCACGGAAAAGAGTATGCCCCTCTCTGGCAAGCCCACCACGATGGCGACGTCCGCAACTAACGTATCGAGGGATCTTAGAACCCTGAATAGGTTCTGCGCGATCGTGTAAGGTTCGGAAAGTTTCCCCATGTTGATGATCCTTCTCCCGTAAAAGTGTTGTGCCATCTCCTCGGGACACACTATGGGTGCGTCAGGATATCTCATCAGCACGCTGTCCATCTTGTTCTCATCCACAACCAAGATGATCGGCTTGTTCGGCGCGTAGTGTCTGTACATCATGCCCGGAGCAAGGGGCCTTTCGACTTGTCCCTTACCGAGGAGGAAGTCAGGCACGTACAGATCGGGAACCACCCGTTGTATTTCCTCGATCGTTGCGGGCCCCGGTCTGAGGAGTGTAGGTTTACCTCTGGAAAGATCTATCACCGTGGACTCCAATCCTAAAGGTGTTTCTCCAGCGTCTATGATCACGTCCACCATTCCATAGAGATCTTCTATGACGTGTTGGGCGTTCGTCGGACTTGGCCTACCCGAAAGGTTCGCGCTCGGCGCAGCGATGGGTACGCCACTCAAGTCTATGAGCATCTTTGCTACGGGATGGCTCGGCATCCTGACCGCGACCGTTTCCAAACCTCCGGTGACTTCTTTCGGGACTTCAACTTTCTTCTTGAATATGAGCGTCACCGGCCCGGGCCAAAACTTTTCGATGATAGTTCTCGCCTTTTCGATGTCGTCGTCGATGAGCAGATCAAGCTGTGACAGGCTCGACACGTGAACGATGAGAGGATTGTCCGGAGGCCTTCTTTTGATTTCGAATATGCGCAAAACCGCGGATTTATCGAAACAGTTCGCACCAAGGCCGTAGACTGTCTCGGTCGGGAACGCGACCGTTCCCCCTTTCTTTATGACCTCGGCTGCTCGTTTTATCACCTCTGTGGTTGGATTGATCGGATCGACCTTCAATATCATGCTCAACTTGAACACCCCTCTCAGCTCATCAAGTCGATTCTACCTTAGGACTGACACACATTCATGTAGAAAAGTTCATCGGGAGGCGGACCATGTTCAACACGAATTTTCAAACTCTGAAGGTTGCGATGGACGTTGCTATGCTGAGACAGAGCGTTCATGCTCAGAACATAGCGAATGCCGAAACACCAGGCTACAGAAGAAAGTACGTTGTGTTCGAAGAGCTGCTCAAGGAAGCCTCAAGGATTAGACTTGCCACAACGCACGAGCGTCATATTCCTTCGAGCCAATCTCTGCCGCAGGCTAAGGTCGAAGTGGACAAGCAAGTTTTTTACAGGAACGATCAGAATGGCGTTGATGTAGACTACGAAGTCACACAGATGGTTGCCAACGGTTTGAGGTACGAGGTGCTCGCGAGGCTCATGTCCAAGAACATCGAATACTACAACACGGTGTTGAGAGGTGTATAATATGAGCGAGTTCACGATATTCAATGTCAGCGCTTCGGGCATGACCGCTCAGCGTCTAAGGCTCGACGTTATAGCGAGTAACATAGCGAACTCCGAGACCACGAGAACCGAGCGTGGAGGACCTTACAGAAGAAGAGTGCCAATCTTCGCCGAGCACCTTTTGGACAAGAGCCGTACTTCGGCGGTGAAGGTCGTGCGAATAGAGGAAGATCCTTCACCTTTCAGGCTCGTTTACGATCCATCGCACCCGGACGCCGACGAGAACGGTTACGTGAGCTATCCCAACGTGAACGTGCTCAGAGAGATGGTGGATCTCATCAACGCTCAGAGGTCTTATGAGGCGAACGTTTCGGCTTTCAACGTCACCAAATCGATGATAAACAGTGCGTTGCAGATTGGAAGGGGTTGATTTGAATGATAGATGGGATCAGTGGGGTCGGTCCTTCCAACGTTCAAAAACTTCAGCAGGATAAGACGTTGAAGAAGGCTCCAGATTTCGCTGAGATACTGAAAGAAGCCTTCGACAAGGTCAACCAAGTTCAGAAGAACGCCGAGCAAATGGCTTCAGATTTCGCGTTGGGTAAGATAAGCAACATCCACGAAGTCATCATCGAGGCGGAGAAGGCCACGATCGCGCTGAGACTCACCACAGAAGTTCGAAACAGGATCGTCGAAGCTTACAGAGAAATCATGCGCATGCAATTGTGAGGTTTCTGTTCGTTTGAAGAAAACTTCTTTGGACGTGAACCTCGGCTCTTTGTGGCCCAAAAGTCCCACAACAAGAGGGCCACTATCTTTCTCATTTCAGCGACCCTTGATTTTTACAGACTTTAATAGCCCATCATTCTTGCGGATCGGCAGTTAGAAACTCCAATCCGACCTTTGTTCTTGGTTTGAATCCCGGCCAGCTTGTTGGTGTCACCTCGAGATAAGTTTTGGCATTCTCGTCTCGTTTGAGGTAATAATCGAAAAATGCGGTGACAAAATGTTGGTTGACGTTGTTTATCCTCCAGATATCCCAGACTGGATCAGCGAAGCGATAATAATCATCGAATTCCTTTGCGATCGATGGTGCAGGATGTGGTGCCACGTTGTGCAGGGCGTTTAGGTAGGTGAGCAAGTAGCGTTTCGAATTAACAGTAGACTTGAAGAGGTTCACGATGGCCTCATAACCGGCCACATCGTCTTGAGAACCTGCGATCCACAAGGTTGGAACGTTTATCTTCGCGAGTGACTCCTTGTTCCATATGCCGGTGGGACTCGCCCCGACAGCGCCTCCCCACGGTGCGAACAGCACTGCTGCCTTGAAGAGAGGATCAGGTTCATCCGAGGGTTTCGCAACAATCATTGGGGTGAACTTTCCAAAGTATTTTTTAACGATATCGTTTTCCTCAAGCCCCGCACCGAGGGTTCTCAACGCCCCGAAGGCTCCCATAGAGTAGCCGATGATACCCACGTTGTGGGGATCACAGAGATCTTTCCAGATGGGCATGTTTAGGATCTCACGGGCCACGAATTTTTGGTCCAGAGATCTGTTGACGACGGTGCTCACAAAACTTGCAACGTCTCGGTAGGTTGAATCGGTGTGATCGATCGAGACCACGACGTATCCCTTGGAAGCGAGGTTCTCGCAGAGATACGCGAGCAGATAGCGTGAGCCCGGATAGCCGTGCGAGACCACCACGAGTGGGTAAGGACCATCTGCAACGTTTGGATGGGCATCTCGTGTTGCGCGTCCTGCAAAGGTGTACGCTCTCAAGGTCGCTGGCTTGTCAGCTCGTCCGAGAAAATCTGTGTAGACTGTCAACTGAACTTGCCCAGGTTCGAGCACCGCCGGGTACCATACTTCAACGGTGAGCGGTCTGTCATAGACGATTGTCGAATCGCTGGTGAGGGTGTTCAGCACATCGATCTGGTTTGGGTTGAGCAACTGAAGCGTTCGCACACCCACCATGAACTTACCTCTCGCGGCGAGGGCTGGTGCGTCTGGTAAGGGATCGCCCCACACTGTTCCCAGTGGATGCTGAGTGTAGACGAAAGGATCATAGGAGATCGTACCGCGAACGTTACCAACACCCTGAGCGACGATCGAGGTGCCAAGAACAAAAAGTAACACCCAGAGAAATCTCTTTTTCACTCGCAACACCCCCCTGTGGTGAGAATCTAAGCATATTTTATCGTGATCTCAAAGCACATGGTAATGGTATACTTCAGCCAAGGGGGTGATTTCAGTGAAAAGATGTGTCATCAGTGTGTTTTGTGTCTTGGCTCT
>JAPYWY010000187.1 GCA_028276125.1 Pseudothermotoga sp. | reverse complement strand
CGCCCCAGGACTTGATGTCCAACCAAGTGACGCCATAACCTTTTTCGAAGAGCAATCTTATGACGAACTCAGAAGCAGTGCCGGGAGTCAATGTCGCGAACCTGATGGGCAGTTTCTTTCTGATCACGTCTCCGAGCGTCTTGACACCATTCTTGGTCGCGTAGTCTTTTCTCATGATGAAGTACGCGTACTGTCTGTACAGGTTGGCGAACAACACCGTACCCTTCACAGGTTCTTTGAACGGATCAATACCCTTGATGGCCGCGTTGAAGACAGACAGCGTGGTCAAACCGATGTCCGCCTGTCCTCTGGAGATGGTGAGGATGTTCGCAGTTCCTCCACCTGTGCCGCTCGTCATGGGTATAACGCTTTCCGTCCACACTCCAGCGAGCGTACCACCGAGCGCGAACCAGGTTCCTCCCGAAGGTCCAGAAACGAACCTCAGCTGGGCTGGCCATTTCTGGGCCATTCCTACGCTCAACAGGCTAACCGCGAGCAGAAAGATCAGTAACTTTCTCATGTGCTCACCTCCAAAAGAGTGTAGTTCAACAACATTATACCAGTCGTTTATTCAAAAGAACCTGCACGCGACTGCCGAGAGTATGCCGGAAGCAATGGGGGCCAACAACCAAGCACTCATAATTGACAGCACGGTTTTCCAACTCGAGAGCTTGACACCCCTTGCGTAACCTGCTCCTATAACTCCGCCCACGATGGCCTGTGAAGCGGCAACGGGTATTCCGATAAAGCTGAAAGTCAAGAGTGTGGTAGCCTGAGCGAGCATCGCAACGAGCGATGAGAAATGATCGAGTGAGACGATCTGTTTACCAACGGTGTTGATGACCCTCTTACTGCTGAAGATGACACCTAAGGCAATGGAAGAACCACCAAGGAATGCCGCGATTCCCATCGAGGGGAGATGAACCAGTACCGGGCCCGTGACGTTCGCAACGTTGTTGGCACCAAGTGCGTAGGCGTCGTACAGTCCCGCGAGCCATGAAGCAGTGTAGATGAAGACATCCTGTACTTGAGTTCGACGAATTTTCCTCAGATAGAACGCGAGCACGTGATAGATGAAAAAGGCAGCCAGAGCGGCAAAAAAGGGTGTCAAGACCCAAGACAGCAGGAATCGTGCAACCATGTACCAGTTCATACTCGCAACGCCCAAGCGCACCAAACCCACGCCGATCATACCACCGAGAACAGTTTGCGTGGCCGAAGCGGGGAAACCGATCCTTGTCAACATAAGCATTGCGAATCCCGCGCACAGGAGAACTACAACTCCATCGTGAGGATAATTCGAACTCAACGAAGAAAGGTTTTTCAATCCTTCGCTTCCATTGATCATCGCACCAAACATGACGAAAACAGAGCCAATCAACGCAACTTTTCTATGACTGAAAACACCCGATGCGATACCAGGTCCAAAGATGGACGCCGTGTTGTTCGCGCCGAGGATCCAACCCAGAAAAATTGCCGAAAGCACGTACAACATCCATTACCACCTCATGGTGCCACAACAGTGTGAACAATATTTTAGCACCGTTTCAAGAGAAAAGTTCACTCAGTCTGAGCGATCTGATGAGCTGCTGATGATCCATCTCACCACGCTCTATGAGGTCTGATTTTTCCTCGAGTTCCCGCGTCAGTAACTCACTGGCGAAGTTGGGATAGTGCTCGTTCAGCCATGAAAAAACTCGGAATCCAAGTGCAGTGGCGAACAAGTACTCTCCTCTTTGAACTATGTATCCTCTCTCGAGCAGATTCTGCACGATCTTCGCGTACGTAGACGGTCTCCCAAGGCCCCTCTCCTGCATCTGTTTTATGAGGCTTCCCTGCGTGAAAGGGACCATCTTGGGTACGAGCTTGATGTCGACTGAAGCTACAAACAACTCGCCTTCAAGATGTTGCACTTTGAATGGCAATATCAAATCGAAGCCGTGCTCAATGATGCTGTCGACGAGTTCCCACTCGAAAGTGTTAAAGGCCAGTTCGAGTCGGAGCCTCTTCTTCAAGGCTTTGGTTGGTTTCATCTGCGAAGCGAGAAACCTCTTGTAGATCGCGTCGTACACGAACAAGGATTGTTTTGGATTAGAGAAGCTGACCTTTCCAAGTTCAATCCAGAGTCGAATTTCTTCGGTCTTCAAACGCTTCGTGATCCTTATGCATTCGTGAGCACCCTCTGACGGATAGCGCCTCGGATGAAAGAACTCTCGTGAGAAATCTTCTGAAATGATCTGTTCGGCAAGCTTGATCCCTGCCTCTGAGACTGTGAAACTGTCGGTCCTGTGGTAAGTGATGAGCCCTTGTTCAAACAGTTCTTGAAGGATCTCCATGAGCATCGAACAGGACACTCTTCCTGCGAGCTCGCTCAAGATCGTTGCGGTGTTGTAAGGTTTGGGTGGTTGGAGGTCTTGTTCGAACTGCCCAACAGTGCTCAGCTTCTTTCCGACCAGCTCGCTTACGAGCTTCTTGGCAGCAACTGGATCATCCATTTCGAAACTGAGCGACACACTGTTTTGAATCTCGTCTCGAACGAGCAGTTTCACAAGTGCTTTTCTTTGCTTCACGAGCTTGGTCCGTTCGATGACCCACCCCAAGACAGGTGTTTGCACCCTGCCAGCAGAGAGGTCGTACCTATTGAAAGCACGCCACAGTTTGCTCGAAAGTTCGAATCCAACCCATCGGTCCAGAATACGTCGGGCAACTTGGGCTTTCACCATATTCTTGTCGATGGCTCTTGGAACATCGATGGCACGTGTGAACGCGCTCTTGGTGACTTCGTGAAATTCGGCACGCCGGATGTTACCGTTGAAGGGCCTCAAAGCCAAGGTCAGGTCGTAAGCGATCTTTTCCCCTTCGGCGTCAGGGTCTGTGGCGATCAAGATTTCATCGAACTGTAGCGCAAGCCTTCTGAACGCGCTGATCAGTTTCAGTTTGTCCTGGATCTTGGCATGTTTCTTGGAACAAGTTTTGTTCGTTGTCTGCTCCCCACACTCCTCGCAGACCTTGATCGATGCGTAGATCGGCACATAATGGTCACCTTGTTCTAAAACGCCGTACAAACCTTCGTTCTCGATCAGGTCAAACACATGACCGAGCGAGGCCGTTATGGCGATCACACGATCCCCCGTTGTCGTTTCCCACACCAGCACATCGTCGACGAACCTCATCTGGGGAGCACCGAAGAAGCGTGCAATGGTTCGAGCCTTGTTCGGAGATTCAACGATCACCAAGCTCGATCTTACGGATATCTGCGCAGGCATCTTTGCGGAAGAAAGCTTCACGATCTTGTTGCGATCTTCGTCAACTCTCTCGAGCTCTTGCCGCCAATCAACCTCTTCTGCGTCGACGAAATCGATCTCATCGAAGAACAGTCTGAGCCTCTTTTTGAGATTGCTGAACAACTTTTCGTTCCAAAAAATCACAAGACTAATTCCTCGACTCACACCACCAGCGAACATGCGCGAAGTTCTGCCTGAAGCTTGAACGTACGTTGCCGCATCCGCAAGGCTGATGAACAAATCATTATCTCTCTCTTCGATCAGCACATCGTTGGAGCCTGTGAGTTTCTCCAAGATCTCTTCTTTGTTCAGCTGTTCGCTGAGAAATTTCGCGATTTCCTGTGACTGATCGATGGTTCTTCTACGCTTCGAAACTATCCAAGACAGGTATTTCTCTATCCTCTCGTCTTGAACGAGATTTCTCAGAGCCACGAGTAAAGCACGTTGAACGTTCTCGTTCTCGAATCTCATGGGAAAAGACACGTGTGGAATATCGAAGAAGATGGCATATCGTACAGCGTCTGGTAAATCGAGCCCACGGACCAAAACGTTGTTGGGCACAGAGATTCCCACGGCGACTTTGAACTTCTTTTTTCTGAATTCCCCCGGGTCGAACTCTTCGTAACTGACTGCCTCGATTTTGTGCTCTTTCAACCAAGACACGATCCTGTAGACACCCTCTTTGCCAAACTTTGAACTGACGTAGATGAACCCACCATCTCCGAGCCTTCTGATCCATTCCAGCAATCGTTCAAGCGCTTCTTCTTCGTTTCCAACATGCAGATAAGTGTCCAGAACATTCCTGAGTGAAACGCGAACGGGTGAGACATCAAAGCCGAGAAGCTTTTTGAAAAGTATCGCACGGTTCGTTTTTGGC
>JAPYWY010000186.1 GCA_028276125.1 Pseudothermotoga sp. | reverse complement strand
AAGATCCGTAGCACCACAGCACAGATACAACATCCTCACCGCATGGCCCACGACCTCGTTCAATTCCAAGAAAGGTTTGTGATCGATCGTGTATTCCTTGCCACCTGCATATCCTTTGCCTCTTTCGAGGATGAAGAAGCGTGCCAGATTCAAATAATCTTGGTTATTCGTCTCTCTGAACAACTCCACGAGTGCCATCTCGATCTCTGGATGTCCGCAGGTACCTCGCTTTTTGTCAGGGCCGAAAGTTCTGTTTATGTGGTCTGCGAAACGCATCGCCACGTTCAGCAAAGTCTTCTCCTTGGTCACTCTGTGGTGTGCTATCGCCGCTTGGATCAAGTGGCCCGCACAGTAAAGCTCGTGCATGTTGGCAAGGTCAGTCCATCTATCTTTCTCTCTTTCGAAGGTGAAATACGTGTTCAGATACCCATCTGGAGATTGTGCGTCGGCGATCTCTTTTATGACCTCGTCGAGTATGGCTTTCAATTTCCCACGCTGCTTGCGATCTGCATATATGAGAGCGTAGGAACAACCTTCGACCCACTTGTAAACATCTGAGTCGTTGAAGAAGTAACCTTGGAATTCACCACTTATCTTTCCACTCGCCCTCCTGAAGTTGTCTATTCTCCCAGTGCTTTCGAGTAGCTCGTACTGGCTTGGAATGGTTATCTCTAAAGCCCTCTCCAAGTACCGTCCCAGATAACCGTTGATGCGTACGTTTTCCAAGGCAACAGGTTTTAAAAGGGCAGCTGGACTTTCTTCGCAACGCATGAGGAACGTGTCATTCATCTTTTGACCCCCCGTCTGAGAAGACGATCGGAAATTCGGTGATCCTGAGCGCGGTGCAACCGTAAGGAACGAGTTCGATTTCTTCGATTTTGGCGTTCTTGAGTCTGTGCTTGCCAACTCTCGGTGGTTCTGCGGCCGACCCGTTCGATAAAGTCCAACCTTCGACTTTGAAAGCCTTGGCTTTGATCTTCACCGACGGTTCTTTTCCTTCGAATGGTGTGGAGGGATGCTTCGCGATGTTTCTTTCAAGGTTGAACTCGTTGGGCAAGATGAGTGCGTAGTTCCAATCGCTCTTGGGATAGACTTCGTAGTCTGCGAAGGGCTCGTTCCCTTTGATCTTCCTCCATTCTTCCTCTATCTTGAGGCTGAACACCAAGGGTCCTCTCTGAACGAAAGCGGTGTGATCGGACCAAGATATGGTCTGGATTTCGAAGTGGAATGTGACCCTTAGCTTGCTCTTCCCCTTGGGTAGGTCGATCACAACGAATTGCGTGTTGTCATAATCTCTTCTTTCATCTTTGAAAACCACAGTTGTGCTTCGAGACCAAGAAGGTATCCTCAACATGAGTTTTATTTCTCTATCTGTGGTGACGAAGAATTCGACGACGTCGTCGAAGGGATAGTTAGTTTCCTCAACGATCTGAACAGACTCAGAGTCATTCCATCCGTATTCCAAAATGCATGGAGCGTAGGCCATTTTGACGAAGCAATCCTCAGAGGACTTCATCCAGAGACTCTTTGTAAACTTTGGCCAGCCTTGGTGCATGTTCGCCGTGCAACAACCGAAGTTCGGTTCCAAACCGAAGATGTTCGAATCCTCTTTGTTGTTGTACCAGTTCCTCCTTTGAACGTTGCAGAGAACTTGGTTGACCTGTTGATCGTACTGGTGTGCGTAAAAACCTGGCCTAATCGTAGCAGGCAGTGCGTTGTACGCGACCATTTCGAGTCTGTCTGCGAACAAAGGATCTCCGAACACTTTGAAAAGGTTCTCCAAGCTGTACATGAACTCCACGACTGCGCACAGTTCGGTGCCCTGTGTCGTTCCTCTACCGTTCAGATGCTCATCACCACTGAACATCCCGTTCGGTTGACCGTGGTATTTCGTCAGTGACTCGAGACCTCTCAAGGCGACCGAATGAAACCGTTCATCGTGCGAAAGCGCGTATCTCAATGCGGGTTCTTTGATTGCCATGGCGACGTTCACAACGTGTGTGGTGTGGTAAACGAAGAACAGTTTCTCGATCTCTTCCTTCGTCAGTCCAACCCTTGCAGGATCACGAAGTAGTTCTTTCCATCCGTCGTACGTTCCGAGAGTTTTCATGAATTCCTTGGAAAGATATCTCTCCGTGGGCTCAACGTAAGGAAAGTTCTGGAACAAGCTGGACCAGTCGATGGTCTGTTTCAAGATCTCGTTGCCCAGTTCCAACAGGAAAGGCTTTTTGCTCCTTTCGTACAGCCAAAAGATCGGAATGAGATTTTCAAATCCTCTCGCCCAAGCCCAGTGTTCGAGGGGTCTGTACTTCAATTCTTTCGACTGATATTCGAAGTATCTGATCATGAAGTTCAAAACCCTCGAATCCTTCGTCGCTTCGTAGTAACTCATCAGAGCTTTCAACATGACCATCCTCGGCCACCAATCGATGTTGCTCTTCGGTCCAAAGAAACCTTCCGCTGTTTGACTCGAAAGAACCAAGTTCATCCATTTCTCTGCCTTTTCGATCAAATATCTCTCATTGAGGATGTATGCCAACGGAACGAGCCCGTCACAGTAATAGGGTCCTCTTTCCCAGTCTTCCCCATTTCCACCCAACCATGCACTGTTTGGACCAACGTCCGGCCAAATCTCATCGAGATGACCCGTGAGGCCTTCCGCCTGAAGTTCGAGCTGCTTCTTCAGCCATCCCCTTGGTTTGACACAGTTCAGATCGATCTCTTTGAACTTCGACACGATCTTCGAACTCAAAGTCATCACCTCTCGTTGCGTTTCACCAAGACGCAGAAGTGATTCTTATGTGGAGCTTCTTCGAAGATATCGAAAGTGAAACCTCTGTGGACTTTGAAAATCTTTGAGAGTTCTTTCAGCGCTTCATCCTTCGAACTCGCTTCGAGTAAGAGTCGATAGTTTGATCCATCCTTCGTCAGCGAAACGAGCCTGAAAGTGCTCGAAGGACAGAACGGCGATGGATCAGGCTGAACCGCAGCGAGCTCGAACGGCAACGCGTAGGACACGATCAAGTTCAGTTCGGAGCTGTTTTCTTCTTTCAACCCCAACTTTTTGCTGAACACACCTTCCACGATTTCGAACTCTACTCTTCGCCCGTTCAACAGTACATCGATGCTTTCTGCTTGCTTGGGGATCCAGACCGAGAAATCCATTCGATATCCCTCAGGAACTTGAGTTCGGTAGACTTCTTGGAAGTGGTTCTCGTCTGTTCGAATTCTCTTGAACGAAAGTTCGACTGAGGCTGTTGCCACTTTCAAATTCTTCACCCTGAGCTCGTTCATGTTCCAGGAAATCTGTGGGGACAGGACTATCTTTCTATTCAAAAAATCCGCTTCGAAACCCAGCAAGCCTTCGACCAAAGGTTGCACAGCCATGCTTTCAGACCAGGCCTGGTGTGGACATATCCCGGATGGCTTGTAAACTTCGCCATGGTACACTTCGCTTATGTAACCCCTCGCGAAGTGTCTCGCCGAAAGAAGGTTGCACAGAAGATGGTTGAAACCGCTGTGCGTCGAACCTGCTTTGAACTCGGCCAAACTGACCCATCCGGTGAAGAGTGGCCAAACGGTCCCTTCGTGGTAGCCGTTAGGATTGAAGATGCCAGAGCTCTTTGAGATGATCCTCACACCCCAGTCGGTTGAGAAATCGTTGGTCGCGTAGGGAACAACCTGTCTTTTCGCGTCCTCGAAACCGATCGCACCCAAGTACACCGCCACGGCCGTCATGACGGTGAAATAGCTGAGTTTTTCTCCGTTGTTCTTTATTCCGAGGATGTAGAGGCCTGTTCTCTCATCGTAGAATCTTTTGATCGCTCGCTTCGTCCTTTGGAGTGCCTCTTCAGCCTTCCTCTTCACTTCGGGATCGTTCATGAGCTCTGCGAGCTCGATCGTTCCCTCGAGTGCCGAAAGCCATATGGCGTTCAAATAGAGCTCCGCATCCGATCCGTAGAGTTTGCCACCTTCGATCCATCCGTGTCCTTCTATCGTGTTCTCGATCTTATGCTATCGAAGACGCATTATCGCAGAAAGAAACCAGAACGAGGCAAGATTTGAGCAACGGTTCATTGCTTTTGAAGCATGTTTGAGGTTCATTTGAACTTGCTCGCCAAGGTCACAGTTCTTCCCAGAGCCTTTCAATCTCAGCTGAATGCTTCGAAAAGATCTCGAGAAGCTCTGGGGAGAACTGTCTC
>JAPYWY010000185.1 GCA_028276125.1 Pseudothermotoga sp. | reverse complement strand
TGGTCCCCTTATGAGTGAACCAGCTATGATCGATCCCTTGCCCACGCAGACTCTGCCTTGAACGATCGTGCTGTCATCGATCTTTCCGGCGCATTCGCCATCTTGCATGGAATCGAGTATTCGCCTGTTCGCCTCGAGTAGATCTTCAGGTTTTCCCGTGTCCTTCCACCAACCCTGTATCACGTGCGCCCTCACGACGTAGCCTTTCTGAACCAAATAGCCTATGGCGTCCGTGATCTCGAGCTCTCCCCTCCACGACGGTTTGATGTTCTCTATGGCCTCGAAGACGCTCTTTCTGAACAGGTAAACCCCCACGATCGCCAGATCGCTCTTGGGTTCTTTCGGTTTTTCCTCCACGTGAACGATCCTTCCATCTTCCAGCACTGCGACACCGTAAGCTCTCGGATCCTTCACGCGCGCGAGCAACACGTAAGCGTCGATGTTTTCCGATTCGAAGCTTTTCACCACGCTCGAGACATCCTCGAACACCAAATTGTCTCCGAGCACCAAGAGGAACGGCTCATCCTTCAAAAATTCCCTGGAGATGTACACCGCGTGCGCTATGCCCTTAGGTTGAGGCTGAACGACGTACTCTATGTGCATTCCAAGCTGCGCACCGTCCTTCAAGGTCTCTTTGAACAACGCTTCGTTCTCTGGACTCACCACGATCGCGATCTCGTTCACTCCAGCTTTTTTCATGAACTCGAGCGTGTAGAAGATCACGGGCTTGTTGGCCACGGGTATCAAATGCTTCGCCGTCGTGTACGTCAGTGGCCTGAGCCTCGTTCCCTTACCTGCACACAGAACCAAACCTTTCATGTGCCAACCTCCTCACATGTTGATGGACAAACTGAAAGAGAATCCGACGAAAGGTTGTGAATTTCTCACACCAAACGTTCCACCGAAGAACACATCTTCGAGATTGAACGCGTACACCTTTTCCACTCGATAACTGATCGTTGCTCTCAACGTGTTCAGCGATGAGATCTCGCCGATCAACCATCTCGTACCGTTGGGCGCGCTCCCACCGTGCCACGGCGAATCCGGTGTTCTGGTTCCAAAAATGACGGATTCCCATCCCAAGCCGAAGGTCCAATTCGCAAAACGATACTCGAAATCGATCATGCAAGCTATGTTGTTCTCGCCGTACTTGTAACCGATCATGTTCTTCTCGATCGGATAGCTCGTTCCTTCGAAGAACACGTACTCGTAAGGTTTATCGACTCTCGTTCTTTCAAACGTGTAAGCGGTCGCACCCGCCACCTCTATCTTGAACCTCACCGGATCGCTCTGCCCTGAAAAACCCATCATGAAGGCGATTTTGTCAGGATTTTGGTAGCCACCTGGTGAAAGAAACCTGTTCATATTTATATCGTCTATGAGCACCTCAGCGTAAGCACGCCACGAACCACCGCGGAGAACTGCGTACGCTCCGACCATGGAGTTGTCGTCCAACTGGTCTGAGCTCACACCCCAAGGAGCCGAAAGATGCCAGAACTCTTGAATTCCCGGAATAGGTATCGGGACAAAATAATAGTATGGATCGAAATATCTGTTCAGAAAGAGTACGGACTCTTGATAACCGATCTCCAGAACTTCCAAGGGCAACAAGGACAATCTTCTGTACACCAAACCTTTCGCAGGCTTGCCTTCAGTTGAAAAGGTTCTCAAGCCTGCCCAAAGAGTTTCAACAGAGATTTTGCTGGTCTGACCAGTGAGTAACACTCTCACCGTGGGATACGAAAATTCCTTCTCGGAGAGAAAAAGATTGTAAAACTCCCCGGGCCCGACTGTGTTCTTCTTCACACCCACATCAACTTTGATGTTTTGTGTCTGATAGCTGAAATAACCTTCATCCCAGTACCAATAATGCCCTTTGAGAAAGTCGCTGTAAGGTGGCGTCACGACGTTGTCTCTTCTGAACCCACCGCTCGCGATGAATTCAGTTCCCATGAACGGCACTGTGAGACGGAATTTGATGGAGTCGAAAACCTGCTCAAAATCGTACTCAAGCTCTGTTTCAATTTGAAACGTCGCACCGAATAAAACCGTGGAGAACACCAACAGAACAATGAGAGTTCCCCTCACGTTCTCGCTCCTTTCTTGACAGATTATAAAACAGCACCAGCAAATTTCTGTGAAGTCCTCGAGCCTTTTTGATATAGGCATTGTACCCAAATTGTCTTTTTGATATAATAAATTCAGACCACGTCGAGGGGGTGTGTTTATGAGGAAGCTGGTGGTGTTGCTGGCAGTCTTGCTGTGTGTCCTTGTGCTTGCGGGTGAAGTCAACATCTGGAGCTGGAGGACCCAAGACGCCGAGGTGTGGAAACAGGTCGAGCAGGAACTTAGGAAGATGGGCAAGGACATCAAGATCAACTTCACGGCCTTTGCACCGACCGAGTACGACGCCAAGATCGCCGTCGCGCTTCAAACAGGTACTGGACCGGACATCGTCTATTCCAGGAGACTTCCCGGCGGACGAACCCAGACGATGATCGAGAACGGGCTGTATCTACCCATCGACGAGTACGTCGATTTCTCGAACTTCTCACAGACAATTCTGAACTCCGTGACCTTCCAAGGTAAAAAGTATGGCGTCCCCTTCGCCGTCCAAGTTGTGGGTATCTTCTACAACAAGGAGTACTTCGACAAGTTCAAACTCAAAGAACCAGAAACTTGGGACGAACTCGTTGAGATCGCCAAGACGTTGAAGAAGAACGGCATCACACCCTTCTTCATACCAGGTAAAGAAGCTTGGGCTCTGACGATGCAACACGCCATGTGTGGCGTGAGCGTCCTTGGACCGGAATGGATCAAGAAGCTCATCGATGGAGAAACGGATTTCCTCGATCCGAAGTTCACCGATTTGAACCGCAGGTTGAACGAACTCAAGGTTTACTACCAGGACGGCTTTTTGGCGAACTCCACCACAGACATGGACGCAGCCTTCGCCTTCGGTCAGGCGGCGATGGTGTTCTACGGAATTTGGGGTTATCAGAACTGGAAGAATTTGAATCCAGACATCCAAGTGGGTTACTTCATGGTGCCACCACTCACAAAGGATCAAAAGCCTTACGCGTACGTTTACATGGATGGTGCCATAACGCTCACATCCAACGTGAAGAACCTCAAAGATTCCGTCGAAGTTCTGAAGTTCTGCGCAACACCCAAGTTCGGTACCATCTTCGCGAACATCACTTACAACATCCCTGCCGTTTCTGGAGCTGAATTGCCGAAGGTACCGATACTGCAAGAGGTCGTCGATGTGTATCTGAACCATGCTTCTCCTTATGTCTACTGGGTTGGTTCCGTGTTCGTCACGCAGAAACCATCGCTCTACGACGACGTGCTGAGTCCGGGTATGCAGGAAATGTACGCAGGTAAGATCACACCGGAAGAACTTTCCAGAAGGGCTCAGGACGCCATATCTCAATGGTACGAACCGCTGAAGAAGAGACTTGGAAAGTGAAAAAGACACGCCCCAGCCTTCGGGCTGGGGCTTTTCAAAAATGGGGTGAACGTGAATGAGAGTGAAGGCCAGCTACGTTCTTCTTTTCATCCTTCCAGCGCTGGTTCTCTACAGCCTGTTCGTCGTCTATCCTCTGTTGGATAGTCTGACTCTGAGTTTCTATTCGTGGAAAGGCGTTGGTCCAAAGATCTTCGTAGGTTTGAAGAACTTCAGAGAGATGTTCTTCGGTAGTTTTTCAAAAGAAGTCTTCAACGCCTTCTTCCACAACATCTATTTCTTCATCGTTGCAGCGACGCTCGAGCTCGGTCTTGGTTTTCTGATAGCGTTCCTTCTTGCGAGCAAACTGAAAGGAGCAAAGCTCTTCAGAACCGTTGTGTACATGCCCAACATGATACCTTTGGTGATCGTGGGGTTCATGTGGAATCTATTTTTGAACCCGCAGATAGGACTCGTGAACAACTTTCTCAAATTCATAGGTTTGAAAAGTCTTGCCAGACCGTGGCTGGGTGATCCCTCCACGGCGCTGTTGAGCATCATCTTGGTGAACACGTGGAGGCACCTTGGTTTTTATGTTCTGGTCATCCTCGCGGCGATTCTGAACATCTCACCGGATTTAATCGAAGCAGCTTACATCGATGGGGCGAGCAATAGAAAGATAGCAACGAAGATCGTTCTTCCGTTGGTTCTACCGACCTTCAGAACGTTGTTGATCTTGTTGTTCATAGGAAGCTTCAACGTCTTTGACATGGTC